>NZ_JAHLQE010000081.1 GCF_018918235.1 Eubacterium sp. MSJ-13 | reverse complement strand
GGTTCATTTGAGCCCCTTTTTCTTTGGCTCATTTTTTCATAGCTTACTTGACACTATCCTATTCTCAATAGTCGTACTGCAAACTACTGATATAATTTCCAAGCAAATCATATGTCGCTTCTACTTTCTGACCATCATCCATTTCTCCGAAAATTGTGACACTTCCCGATAAAATATCCTGTCCCCATAGATTATATTTTTCATAAGTATCATTTTTTATCTCTTTAACAATGTTTATGCCATATACATCTTTTAACTCTTGTTTAATCCTGTCTTTAGCCTCATTTATGTACTTGTATACCTCTTTTTTATTTTTTGAAATAGACTCAAACTTATCTAATTTTTCCTGTACTTTTTTCATTTTAGCTTTCGATGCTAATAGCCACTGTCCCGGATACTCAACTAAATCTTGGCTGATTGACTTGCTTGCGGACATATATTTTCCGTTTTCTGCCAAAGTTGAAAACCAAGCCATAGTTTCTATTTGTATAAGCGTGTCATCATCAATAATATTTGGAATTTTAAAAAATATATTGCACTGTCTGATCAAATTTCCATAAAACTTTCCATTTACAATCTTGTTCTCATCTCTCTTCCAGTCTATTTCTGCCGTTATCTTATCTTTCTTTCCTTTAAGCTCCTCCAACATATAATTCCAGCCGCTGTTTTCGGAACTGTCAATAATATCCCTGAACGTCCTTTTATAACCATAATCGCCAGCCTGTTCCTCATCTGAAAGATATTCTCCCGTTTTTATGTCTTTATATCTTATAAACGATATCTCATACCCCTTATAAGAATATTTCTCAACAATCTCCTTATCCATCTTCTTTTCAATCGGCGTCTCACCCTCCAAACTGGCACTTGAAACATCAATACCTGCTTTCGCTACATCTCCGTCTTTTATATCTGATGCCTCCGTCTTTACATTCTGATATTTCATTGCACCCATAAGACCAAAACATCCTACTGAAAACATCGCTGTAGTAGCTATCATTAAAAATTTTTTATTATGTTTCATGACTATTTCCTCCCTATTTTATATCAACCAGATCCCTGCATACCCAAAATATCTATAATATATATTTCACACAAAAATCCAAAAATGTAATCTGATTTTTTGTTATACTATTATCTGTAACTGAAATAACTTATATAACCTCCAACCAGATCATACAGAGCCTCTATCTTCTGACCGTCATCTGTCTGTCCGTAAAACATAATATTTCCATCAGCAATATCTTTAAAAGCATCCTCCTCTTTAACAAAATTTATACCGTACACATCTTTTAACTCTTTTGTTACCTCACCTTTAATCTTTTCGATATACTCAACTGTTTCCTTTTTATTTTCTGCAAGTTTTTTCAACTCATCTAATTTTTCTTTAATTTCATTTCTTTTACTTTTAGATACTAATGCCCACTGTGAATACTCCATGAGATTCCAGCTCTCTGATCTGCCTCCGGCTATATATTTTCCACTTTCTGCCACTGTGGTAAAACCACCTATGTTTTGTCTCTGTCTAAGCTGTGTGTCTTCTTTTATATATGGAGAGTTAAATCTTATACAGCACTCTCTCATCAACTTCCCATAGAATTTTCCGTTTATGATCTTGCTGTTATCCCTATGCCAGTCTACTTCTGCCGTTATCTTATCTTTCTCTCCCTTGATTTTTTCCAACATATAGCCCCATCCGCTGTTTTCAGATTTGTCAATAATATCCCTGAATGTCTTTTTGTAACCATAATCGCCATCCTGTTCTTTATCTGAAAGATATTCTCCTGTTTTTATGTCTTTATATCTTATAAACGATATCTCATATCCCTTATAAGAGTATGTCTCAACAACCTCCTTGTCCATTTTCTTTTCCTCTTCTGAAGGTGTCTCACCCTCCATTCGCTCACTTGTAACATCAACCCCTGCTCTAGCCACATCATCGTCCTTGATATCAGATGCCTCTGTTTTCACATTCTGATATTTCATTGCACCCATAAGACTTAAACATCCTACTGCAAATAAAGCTGTCGTCGTTACCATTAAAATTTTTTTGTTATATCTCATAACGCTCATCCTCCCTATCCATACTTTTTTAAGTGAATACATCGCTCAAAAACTTCATTCACTTTATAATATATGGTACAGACCATTGCTTATCAAAAAACAACCATAAGGTTATCAAATGGTAAACATTTCAGATTCTTAATTTACTGTAATGGGATTTTCACCGTCACAGTTGTTCCAACTCCCTTTTCAGAACTGTATTCCATCGTTCCTTCATGCTTTTCTACTATCTTCTGACAGAGCGACACACCAAGTCCTGTTCCCCCCTGCTTTCTGCTTCTCGATTTATCCACACGATAAAATGGTTCTTTTATCTTTTCAAGTTCCTCAGCATCCATTCCGCACCCGTTATCACTAACTTCAAAAACAGTTTGTTTTCCGGTCGTATATACATATGTACTTATTTTTCCAGACTCATCTGTTGCCCTGAATGCATTTTCAAATATATTTCTCAAAAGCGTTTCCAAAAGCTGCTCATCGCCATATAATTTGTCAGTTTCAACTTTCCAGTCCGCTTCAATCTCTTTTCCCGCAAATCTTTTCTTCTGCCAGTCCGCAAGTTCATCTGTAAATTTTTTCATATCAATACTTTCTTTTTTTATATCGGAATGTCTTATCACCGCAAGATCTAACAGTTCATATGACATATTTTGCATACGCCTTGCCTCATGCCCAATAAATTCCAGACATTCCATTCTTTCTTCATCAGAAATCTTTGCTCTCTCCATATACTCCACGAATCCACATATTCCGGTTACCGGAGTCTTCATTTCATGTGCGAGATTATCAATAAACCACTGCTTTCTCTCGGCTTCGTCCATAATCTGTTTCATATTTTTTTCTATGGTTTCCGCCATTATATTTATATTTTTTCCAAGAACGGCTAACTCATCACTTCCATGTATATCCGTTCTCGTTTTGAGATCACCGCCTGCCATTTTCTTGACAGTTTCATTCAGATTAACTACAGGTTTTATACATTTTTGCAGAACAAATACCATAAATATCGCCATGATAACAGATATTCCAAGGCTTCCCAGTGCATAATATACCCTGATGTTATTCCACATACTGTCAAGATTATACAAAGTTTTCTCATAACCAAAATAAAAAATGTTTTTATTATATTTTTGTGCTTTAAAAACCATCAGCCTTGTGTGACCATCAATATATAATTTAATAACTTTATTGTCTGTAATATTTTTTTGCTGACCTTTAAAATGAGATTTATCCGAATAATAGACCTTTTTTTTGCTTGTCCCTTCCCACAATCCAAGTTCAATTTTCTGCTGTTTATAATAATTTGTATATTTCTGAATTATATTTTTTATATCAGCATCATTGATATCCGGATCCTGCATCTCACCATAAATCTGATCTATTATCATACCAAAATCTCCGATTGCCTGCTTTTTCTCCGCTGAAATATTTTCCTTATATGTAATACCAAAAAGCAGATATATCGCAACATTTAAAATGATAAGTATCGGTATGATAAGTACCACATATAACTTCTGCCATAATTTCATAATCGAACCCTTTCTGCTCAATCTGTTTCAAGCCTGTACCCAAGTTTATTTATCGTACATATCTCTTTTTCAAGCCCCAGCTTTTTCCTGAGTTTTCTTATATGCACATCTACCGTTTTAGTGTCCCCCATATAGTCCCAGCCCCACGCAAGTTCAAGCAGTTTTTCTCTTGACATTGCCATGTTCCTGTTTATGATAAGCACTTCCAAAAGTTCATATTCCTGCGGTGCAAGCTGTACTCTCTCTCCATTTTTAAACACATCATGTCTGTCAAGATGTACCTCAACATCACTTATCTTAAAAACATCGTCATTCTTCTTAGTCCTGCGTAAAACCACATTTATCCTCGCAATTAGTTCAAGGATTTCAAAAGGTTTTACTATATAGTCCTCCGCCCCTATCGACAGCCCATGCAGCTTGTCATCAAGCTCACCTTTCGCCGTCACAAATATAACAGGCACATCTTTAGTCTTTTCCATAACTTCAAATCCTGACATGCCGGGCAGCATAACATCTAGCAGCACCAGATCAAATCCGCCCTTTTCGATCATCTCAAGTCCTTTTCTGCCATCGTATATCTGTGTACATTTGTGACCTACCATTTTAAGATTTCTTGCAACCATCTCATTTATTGTAGTATCATCTTCAACAATTAAAATCTCAGCCATGTTTCCTCCAAAAAACTCAAAATCAACATTAATAACATATATAATATAATACAAAATAGTAACCAAATGATTATCATTTTACTATTATTTTTTTCCAATACACTAACTCACCCCTTTATACTTTCTCTTAGGCACACCACTCCATTTTTCTCATACAATAGATAATAATACACCTGTTAACAGCCGTATGATAACACAGCGAAAGGAGATATCAAATTATGTTCATCAAAAACTGCATCAAAAAATCAACACAATACAACTGCTGCCTTGACAGAAAAGCCATATGCATGAAACGCTCATGGGACGAGATTTCAAAAATGCTCGACACCTTCTGCGATTGTAAGAAATGTAAAAAATGCTGCAAAAAACGCCCTAAATGCAAATGCAGGCACTAAATCCACATATTGATATTCCCGCATATATGTTAAAAACATCTTCCATTCATATATTAACTTATTTTGGCATACATGTTAAAATACATGTATATTTGATTAAAAAGGATTACAGATACTATTAAATATACAAAATTTTATTTATAACTTTATTTAGGAGAAAATATGTTTACACCAAAACTCATAGTTACGGATTTAGATGGAACTGCATTAAAAAATGATAAAAATATATCAAAGGAAACGATTGCTGCATTTGAAAAATGTCGTAAAAAAGGTATCCACATTGCAATCGCAACAGCAAGATATATAGGTGGTGCTTCTTATTATGCACAAAAACTCCACGCCGATTTTCAGATACTTACCGACGGAACGCTTGTCTATCAGAATGACATACTTGTCTACTCACGCACAATGACTAAAGATATGACAAACAATATCCTGAATGAACTGAAAAAATACGGCTATACTTCGCACATAGCTATCCCAACCACCACAGCACTGTACAGATATCCGTCGGATAAGCATCGTCCTTCTGATAAACCCGCAAATATAAATCGCCACCGTTCTCACGGAATTTCATTTGATATAGACAAACCTTTTCCAGAAGAAGCCTGCAAAATAGTAGCACATCTTTCCAATGATGATAACGCAAAAGCAATCTCTGATAAATGCGGATGTGGATATTTTCACTACCGCGGCGAAACTACATATACATTTTTTCATAAGAAAGCAAGCAAACTTGATGCCATACAACATATTACAAAGCTGCTTGGTATCTCACTTTCAGAGGTCTGTGCATTTGGTGATGATATAAACGATATTGAAATGATAGAACACTGCGGATACGGTGTAGCAATGGAAAACGGACTTGATACCGTAAAAGAAAAAGCTGATATCGTTACATTATCAAACGAGGAAAACGGAGTGGCAAAAATACTGGAAAATTTCTTGTGCAATGAATAAAAGAAACAGCAGTCCTCGCTTACAAAGGATTGCTGTTTCTTTTTTATTTATAAAAGGGATAATTATGAGAATTTATTTTTTACTTTGTCAGACAATTACAAACTGATTTTATTTTCCGCTTACAATTTCAAAATCAGCTTCTGTCTTTGTTGTTGTAACCGCCGTTATGTTGTCATAATACAATGTACCTTTAACACGACCGTCTTTTACTGCTTCTGAATCTGATATAGCATTGATCCATAAGCCGAATGAATTTATCTTTACTGCATCATTTACAAGTCCACCTTTTGGATTTCCTTCAGTATCACGCTGACAGAACTCTGAGAACGGAATCGTTACTATCATTGGCTTATTGCCGTTCTTTCTGAACTCTTCATATGTATTTAAATATGCTTCATATGTTGTTCCATTTGCGTTAATCTGAATTACTGTTTTCTGGTTGTTTCCATCAGGCACCATATAGAACTGAAGTGCATTGCAGGCTGACCAGTCAACCTCTTTAGAAATCGTAGCACCGCCCCATCCTGTTTCAGTTTCGTCATACACAAACTTCATTCCATATGTTCCGCTGTCTTTGTTATCTTTGTCAAGTGAAAGCGTAATCTTGCAGTCACTATCTGCATTTGTTGTCCACGCTTTATTAAGCTGGTCATCTACACCATAATAATTTTCAAATCCGTCAATAAGATATGGATCTTCTTTTGCAGGTTGAATATTCCATATTGCAGAAATCTTCTGAACCTTTTTATTGTTGATGTACAATGAAATCGTTCCAAGTTTCTTACCGAGCTTTTTAAGTTTTGCAGCCGTAAGTTTTACACTGTAATAGCCGTCCTTGCCAGCTTTTGCATTTAATGTAACCTTTGCTGTTCCCTGCAATACAAACTTAACTTTTGTATTTTTTGTTGCACCTGTAAGTTTTGCTTTAAGTGATGCTGCTTTCAAAAATCTCTGACCTGAAATAGGTGCTGTGATATAGCCTGTCACCCCTGTAACTGCAGCTTTGCCTTTAATAGTTCCAAACTTTTCACTGTTTAATACTTTTTTCTGATTTGCTGCAAAAATACTTCTTGAATCATTATAGAATGAGATAAAACTGTCAAGCATCTCATGTCCATGTAATGTTCCATCTTCGTTTACAGAATCAACATATGGAGAGTAATATCCATCTGTTTTTGCAAAGTTTGCCCAAAGAAGGAAGAATGAAGCATCAGACTCTGATACGATATCAAGTACATTATTGTACCAGTCTTTATTCTTATTTCCACTTTTAAGAAGTGCTGTCTGGCTTTCTCCCGGCTGTGTATCATTTGAAATTCCTGTCTCAGACACAGCTACAAGTTTGTTATGTTTCTTTGCAAATGATGATGTAACTTCAAGCTGCTTTTTAAACTGTTTCATCCATGTTCCATCAGTTGTAGGATTTTTGTCATACATGTCAAATCCAACCATATCAACATAAGCATCTCCAGGATACCTCACTCCGAAATCAGCAACCGTTCCTGTTCCTGAATTACTTGGGCTATACGCATAAATAAAATTATGTACATTCTTCGTATCTCTTAAATATTCCACTGTATAGCGATATACATTCTTATATGTCTCAGCATCACAGTATGCAGCTCCCCACCAGAACCAGCTTCCTGTTCCTTCATGGAATGGTCTGAAAATAACTGTTCCTTTTACCTGCTTTGCATATTCAGCAATCATATCAAGATATGAAGTAAATACTTTATTATATTTCTGTCCTGGCAATATCTGATTCATAGGATCATTTGTTGTATCTGGTGCAGTATAATGACAGAAATCATATTTTGCATATGCCGGGTCTGTCTTTGCATTATAGTCTGGATTTTCTTCAACATTAGCAAAATTAGGGAAATGTGTAGACATTGTTACTATTGAGCCCTCGCTTATCGCCTCATTAGAAATATTAGCTGCAACCTTGATATTATTTTTTGCAGTTTTCTTTAATGAAGTTCCATGAGATGCATTGTACATATCTACTGTATACTCATCACCATTTAACACCTGTGAATCAAATCCGAATACACCTGAAATACTTCCCGTTACATCTTTTGTATCAGACTCAGTCAATGCTGACGAACCAGCTTTTCTGAGAATGTCATTCTGATGACCATAGATTGCACTATCTGATTTTCCGACAGCCTCAAGATAGGCATATAATTTTTTTGTATTTGCTGAAGCCTTCTTATCAACAAGTTTAAGTGTTGAGGAAATCTTTGTTGTCTGTTTACTTCCATTTTTCTTATAAGTAGTAAGTTTTCCGTTTGAAACCGAAACCTGCTCTTTATCTGAAGATTTTACTGCAATAGTTGAATCTACAGATGAATCTGCTACCGCTTCACGATAAAATGTAAAGTTGTCAAACCATACAGCACCCTTATAATCTGTGAGTTTACCAATCAACTGTATTGCAACTTTTTTCACTGCTGAAGCATTTGCTCCAAGTGCATCAAACTTTAATTCAACCGGTACTTTTACGATAGTTCCCTCAACTGTTTCAGCCTTAGAAAAATCAACATCATTATTGCAGTCAAGTCCCTCATCACAATATAACTTCACAGCAAAATTTCCTGTTGTCATTTTAGATGTGTCATAAAAGAAATCAACCGTTGCACTTGTTGCCCCATTAAGGTTAAATGCATCTGATGTTTCATAAACCGCTGTAGCCTGTGACCAATCTTTGTCAGAATCCTTTGAATAGTCTACATTCATTTTGAGACGGTTATTATCAGCCTCAACACTTGAAGTATCTCCTGCTGAGTAATTGTATTCCCAGCCTGAACCATAATACCAGCCGTCAATTCCTGCATCAAAATCAAACTTTTTGAGCATATCTTTGCCCGTTTCCTCCTGTGCATTGGCAATTGCAGAAAACATATGTTTACCTGATAAAGTCGTTCCAGGAACTCCTGTTGCAGCAATCGCAAGCGACATTGTCAATGCAATGCCTTTTTTAATAAATTTTGCTTTATTCATTCTTCCTCTCCATTTCTGTGCAACATTTTTTATTTAGTTATTTTGTCCATGCATAGATTTTTTAAACTAAATTTATTATATATATTAGTTAATAACATGTCAATATTTAGCTTATTTATTTGTTAGTTTTTCACAGTTTTTAGTTTATTTTAATCTTTAATTTTTGGTTTATTTTGCTTAATTTTTATTTTTTTATCTAAAATTGCTTTCTTTCATAACAAAAAAAGTACCCCACCGGATTTCTCCGATGAGATACTTATTAAAATTCATATAAATCTCAAGCCAAGCGGATATTCACAATCCGCTCTGCTACTTGATACTGTTAAACTATTTAAGTGTAACCTTAGCACCTTCAGCTTCGATCTTAGCCTTGATGTCCTCAGCCTCTTCCTTAGAAGCGCCTTCTTTAACAACCTTAGGAGCTCCGTCAACAACTTCTTTAGCTTCCTTAAGTCCTAATCCTGTTACTTCACGAACAACTTTGATAACCTTAACTTTGTTTGGTCCAACTTCTGTAAGCTCTACATCGAACTCATCTTTCTCAGCAGCACCGTCAGCAGCACCTGCTGCTGCAACTACAACACCTGCTGCTGCAGAAACACCAAATTCTTCCTCACAAGCTTTTACTAAATCATTTAATTCTAAAACTGTCATGCCTTTGATAGCATCGATAAATTCCTGAGTTGTCATCTCATTACCTCCATAATAAATATATTTTTTATTCGTTGCATCAGTTTAACTGATGTAGTTTCTCTGGAAACCTACTGTTCCCTTTTCATTCAAATAATTAAGCCTCTGCAGCTCCATCACCCTTTTCAGCGATCTGATTAAGAACACGAGCAAGATTTGTGATAGGTGACTGTAAAGAACCAAGTAACTTGGAAATAAGTTCCTCTCTTGAAGGGATGCTTGCAAGTGATTTAACACCTTCAGTATCGTAGAATGTTCCTTCTACTACTGCACCCTTGAATTCAAGTGCCTCAGCTTCCTTTGCCATGTTGTTAAGGATTCTGATAGGAGCTGTTGCATCCTCTTTTGAAATAGCGATAGCAGATGGTCCATCAAGTAACTCATCTAACTGAGCAAAATCAGTTCCTTCAAAAGCACGCTTCATAAGTGTGTTCTTGTAAACCTTGTACTCACATCCTGCCTCTCTAAGTCCTTTACGAAGTCTTGTATCCTGTTCTACTGTAAGTCCACGATAATCTACAAGTACAACAGTTGTAGCACCTTCAACTTTTGCCTTAATCTCATCAACTATAGGCTGTTTGATTTCAACTTTTGCCATGAGTAAATCTCCTTTCCTGGGTTCTCCCCATAATCTCCACTGCAGACAGACAATATAGTTTTTCCTAAAAGCTTATCATTATAAAAATAATCACTTTTAGTCAAAATAAAAAACCTCGTCGCATAAATCCAGCCGAACGAGGTGAAAATAATTCATATCGAAATTCATCTTCCTCGGTAGGCGTTTGTACTTACACCGGTTCACCGGCACCTACTGTCTACGGCAGTGTGTTCTGTCATTCACAGAACAGAGATAATAATACTACAACTTAAATATATATGTCAAGCACTTTTTTATATGATAATTTATTTTTATATTTCAAGCACTAAACTCTGCTTTCAGACAATGAAATTTTATTTCTGCCCCTATTGGTTCTCCCCCCCCCCCGAAAACAAATGTTCGATGCTCTTTTTTAATGTTTCCATATTTACAGGTTTTGACAAATGTGTTGTCATTCCTGAATCTATTGATTTTTTTATGTCTTCTGAAAAAACATTTGCCGTCATTGCAATTATAGGTATCTTTTTTGAATCAGGATGACTTCCTTTTCTTATCCTTCTTGTTGCCTCATATCCGTTCATCTTAGGCATCTGGACATCCATAAGTATAATGTCATAATCACCTGTTTTTGACTCTTCAAATTCATGAACGATTTCCTCTCCGTCATGACATATCTTACAATATGCCCCTTCCATTTTTAATAATTCACCCAAAATCTCTGCATTTAACTCGTTGTCTTCAGCACACAAAAACTTCATCCCTGAGATTTTAAAGTCATCTTTAATGTTATTTTCAGATATTTTAACATCTTCTTGTGATAAATCATAAATGTCAAATTCCAGATTTACTTCAAAACAACTGCCTTTTCCTCTTTCACTCTGAACTTCAATCGAGCCTCCCATAAGCTCAACAAGATTTTTTGTTATAGCCATACCAAGTCCTGTACCCTGGATTGAGTTTGTATCATTATTTTTTTCTCTGCTGAATGTATCAAAAATCTTTTCTACAAATTCAGGACTCATGCCCATTCCATTATCCTTAACCTTAAAGCATAAACCTGCTTTTCCATCATTAAAACACGGTACTTCTCTTATACTTATTTCTATAGTTCCTCCAGACTGTGTATATTTTATGGAATTTGAAATTATATTGTTCATGATCTGCAATAGCCTTACACCATCACCCACAAGCATATCATGTTGAATATTTTCCAATGACATGACAAGCCTTTGGTTTTTATCATCCGTTTGCGGTCGAAACATTATATCAAGCTGTTCAATAACATCTTTAATCGAAAATTCTGCATTATATAAAACTGTTTTTCCGCTCTCTATCTTACTCATATCAAGCACCTCATTTATTATTCCTAAAAGATGCTTGCCTGATGCAGTTATCTTCTTTGTATATTCCCTTACTTTTTCAGGAGATTCAGCCTCATGCTCAATAAGTGTGGTTATTCCGATAATTGCATTTAACGGAGTACGGATATCGTGTGACATATTTGCCAGAAAATCACTTTTTGATTTGTTCTCCGCCTCTGCAATCTGTACTGCATTTTTAGCCGCATCATTTTCTGCCTGAAGACTTGCATTTATCTTTCTTTGCTCTTTTGTATTTTTTTGTTCTTCATCAAACGCCTGAGATGTCTGCACCGCCATATCGGTTACAATACATATTACTAAAAAAGACAAAATATACGCTGCCGTCACTTCAAAACAATCATGCTTAAAACACGACCCATGCTTAAATAAAAATCCCAGCATTAAAAATAATAACCAAACACTTGTATTTATTATAAGTCCACACTTCAAAGAAAAACAGCATAATACTGGTACAACAACAATAAATAGTGGTGTAAATACGGCTGCTTTAGAATTGAAGAAAAATATATCAACAATCAATGATATACAAAAAATAACTCCCTGAATAATATACGAATAACTTTTAACCCTATATCTGCCATTTCCAAGCTTTTCTATAAAGTTTCTTTTATCATTTTCCATAATAATCTTTTTTTTCATCCTTTGATGTTAAATTTTATTTCTTATTACATTATAAAATAAGTATATCATATTTTATATCCTTATTCATCCCCAAAAAGCAAAATTTACATATTATTTACTGCGTTCAAAGAATATTACACATATATACTCCAATTTGATACTTTAAAACTGTATCAATCACTCTCTTGCCTTTCTATTTATATACTCAGCTTTATACTTTGAATAAACTATAGTCTGGTCATGGTATAAGCCATAATATCCCGACAACAGATAACTTACACTTATAGCTATAAGGAAAAACGGAACTGCCTCATATCCAAAAAGTTCAAATGCAATAAGCATTGATGTTATAGGACAGTTTGTCACTCCACAAAATACAGCCATCATCCCTACCGCCGCACAAAGTGATGGTGATATTCCTATCACATTCCCAAAAAGGCATCCAAAAGTTGCCCCTATAAAAAATGACGGAACTATCTCGCCACCTTTAAATCCCGCCTCAAGTGTAAGAGCAGTAAAAACTATCTTCCATATAAATGCCATCGGTTTCACATCCCCATGAATAGCCCTCATTATAACAGGAACACCTGCTCCCATATAATCATCTGTATGTAAGATAACGGTGAAAATTATAATAATGATACTCGAAAAAATTATCCTTATATATGGATTTTTTATCTTATCTCTGTAAATATCCCCCAGTCCGTGAAGAACAACACAAAATAAAACACTGAGTGCCGCACAGCACATAGCAAGAATGATTATTTTTAAACTAGGAATCAATTCAAACTGAGGTACATGTAAAATATTAAAAGTATTAGGTCCTATTCCCATATGAGTTGCAAACTTTGATGCGATAAGTGCTGCAAACACACATGGAACAAGTGCTGCATAATACATTACCCCGACACTTACCACTTCCATCGAAAATACGGATGCCGCAATAGGTGTTCCAAATATTGCTGAAAAAGCTGCACTCATGCCGCACATGACAACAATACGCCTGTCTTTCTCATCAAATCTGAATATTCTTCCAAGCTGGTTTCCAATACTTCCTCCAAGCTGTAACGCAGCTCCCTCCCTGCCGGCAGAACCGCCAAAAAAATGCGTTATTATAGTGGAGATAAAAATAAGTGGTGCCATTCTGAATGGTATCTCAGTTTCAGCATGTATTGTAGACAACACAAGATTTGTTCCTTTATCATTTTTATAATTAAAAATACCATAAAGTGCGACTATTATCACACCACCAATAGGAAGTGCAAATATTATCTCAGGATGTTGAGTCCTAATTTCTGTAACAACCCTCAGACAATAAGCAAACAATGTACTAAACGACCCAACAACAATCCCTACTATTGCCGAAAATATACCCCATCTTATAAATCTGTAAATATTCTTATAAATTCTCGATATATAAAACTTTATCATCTGATATTTTTTCATTTTATTTTATATCCTTTTTATTTGTACATACTTTTATCTCTTTATCAATAATTATAATAGAATAATTGTATTTTTGCAAAATTACATTTTCATTTATCTTTATCAGTAGTCATTACTATTATTAGTTATGTCTAACTCATTACACATACACACTTAACCACATTATATGCCTTAAATATATTTTAAATCTGTATTTTTATCTACTATTATTCAAAACACTTTTATACAATTATATAAGCTCTATACAAACAGCTATAAACACTCATTTTTCTTAATATACGGCTGTAACTTTCACGCACATTCACCACTAAACAGTATTTTTTTGCTGTTTTAAAAAAAAAA
>NZ_JAHLQE010000085.1 GCF_018918235.1 Eubacterium sp. MSJ-13 | reverse complement strand
CAGCTAATAGTGTTATGAGCAAGTAGCAAAGCGGATTGCGAATATCCGCTTGACATTATTAAGAAGTGCGGCGTGTGAAATTTAAATGATAAAAATGTTGGAAATATTTTTGGATGACAATAAATGATATGGAAAGAAGATTTCGCAGATTGTGAGATCTTCTTTTTGGATTTATGTGGTGATTATTAAAGCATATCGGATTGCGAATATTCGCTTTGCAATAAATATAATTAAAAAATATTGACTAATAAAAATAAATGACTATAATTAAATTAAGTTTAAATTCAAATAAAATAAATTAAAATTATGATTTATTAACTAAGGCAATACTTTTTGAGATATAAACATGAGGAGGATGAAAAAATGTGGATAAGTTCAGATAATGAAAAGATAAGATACACAGGGCGTATAGACTGGAGCGTGTCAAAGGAGCCGGTATGGGTATTCCCATGCACATCGTCAGAGTTTAAATTTACAGGAAAAATTTTAAAAATTCATGTGAGAAATAAAAATGAGTACTGGCAGAATTATCTTGGCTGTATCCTTGACAATGTGCAGTCATGCTTCTATATAAAAAAAGAGGGAGAAACTACGATTGAAGTACAAGTGCCTGAAAATGAGACAGGAGTACATCAGGTATTATTTTTTAAGAGGCAGGATTCATGTCATGAGATAACAATCCTCGGTTATGAGATAGGAGACGGTGAGGAACTTCTTGAACTTCCAAAGAAGCCGGAAAGAAGGATAGAAGTGTATGGTGATTCGGTATCGGCTGGTGAAGTATCGGAAGCGGTTGATTTTGTCGCAAAAGAAGATCCAGAACATGAAGGCGGTTATTCAAACAGTTATTATTCTTATGGCTGGATTTTGGCTAGAAAACTTGGAGCACAGATACATGACATCGCTCAGGGAGGTATCGCACTTATGGACGGTGAGGGCTGGTATCATGAACCGGAGCAGATAGGAATGGAGACAGTGTGGGATAAAGTTCACTATAACACTAGACTTAGTGATATGACCAAGTGGGATTTTGATAAGTACATACCGCAGGTCGTTATCGTTGCCGTAGGGCAGAATGATTGTCATCCTACAGACTATATGAAAGAAGATTACTGTCAGCCAAAGTCTAGAAAATGGCGAGAGCATTATATGAAATTTTTAACAAAATTAAGGGGTGTATATAAGTATGCAAATATAATATGCTGTACGACACTGCTTAACCATGATGGGGCATGGGATGATGCGATAGCACAGGTGGTAAAAAATATGGATGATGAAAAAATAACAAATTATGTGTTTAAGAGAAACGGTCATGGAACACCGGGACATTTAAGAATACCAGAGGCATATGAAATGGCGGAAGAATTGGCGGCATATATTGAAACATTAGATGTTATTTTTTGATGGTTAAAGTAGAGAAAAAAGTTTTTTGTTGCGTAGGAACAGATATGAAGTTATAATTATAATAGTATTATTACACAAAATTATCATGTGCAAAATATTGTGTAGAAAAGTAAGGGGATATTGGGAGGATAGGAGTGAGATTTTTATGTCAGAAGCAATTAAGAATCTGATAGAGATGTATGTGTCAGATATAAGAAATATATATGGAAATCATTTGCGACAGGTTATTCTTTATGGCTCTTACGCAAGAGGGGATTTTAATTCAGATTCAGATGTGGATATTATGATTCTTCTTGATATGCCAGATACAGATATAAAAAAGTACAGACATGAGCTGTCAGATATGACTTTTGATTTTAATATGGATTATGATGTAGATATAAAACCAATTGCAAAGAGTGAGGAACATTATAGAAAGTGGATTTCATCATATCCATTTTATAAGAATGTTGATCAGGAGGGAGTGACCTTATACAGTGCAGCCTGACGAGATAGGGACAAAAAAGGATTTGATTTTATACAGAATAGAAACTGCAAAAGAAGATTTGAAGTCTGCGGTATTACTTAGGGATGCAGGTTTATATAAGGGAGCCAATAATAGAGCATATTATGCAGTATTTCATGCAATTAATGCAGTTCATGCGTTAAATGGGAATGCATATAAGCGGCATAAAGATGCAATAGCAAATTTTAACAAAGAGTATGTTAAGACAAAAATCTTTCCTCGTGATATAGGAAGAAAGATAGCGGGGATGGAAGAAATACGCCATGCAAGTGACTATGATGATTTTTATATAGCATCCATAGAAGAGGTAAATGAACAGATTTTGGTTGCAGAAGAGTTTATAGAGATGGTTCAAAAATACTGCGAGCAACATTTAGAGGATATTTGTGACGATAGATTTTGAAACAGAATATGCAAAAAATACACACTAAAAATATTTTAAGGTGTGTATTTTTTTGCGGTAAATTAAACTTTCCAATGACTTATTACAATATAATATATAGAAGCACTGATAAAGCATTGTAAGAAAAGAGAAAAACAGCAGAGATGAGAAAAGAAGAACTTGAACAATTTATTTTTAAATATGGCGAAACACTGATGAAGTTCTGTAAGATAACTACAAATGATGATGAACTTGCGAGGGAGCTTTATCAGGACACTATGTTAAGACTTGTTGAACATTACAAAAAACTTGATATATCGGAAAATGTAAAAGCGTGGGCAATCTCGACGGCCATAAATCTATGGAAAAATAAGAAAAGAAAATATGCGTGGAGAAAGAGAATAGCAAAACATGAAAGTTATGAGGTGCATATAGAAAATGGACCGGAAATTTTTGAATATGATAACTTTGCTGATGGACAGATTAATCCTGAGCAGGCTGTTATTTTGTGGGTAATCTCATTTATCCTGCTGATTGTGCAGATGTTTAGAGAGAGATAAAAGTTTAAAATCGACCGATAATTGTATTTATCATTTTTGTGAGAACTGTTATAATATAATATGGGGTAAAAATATAATATTACCGATTTGTTTTGCAAATATAGAAAAGGATTTACTATTGATGTAAATATATTATGAGGTTTATCTATGGATGACAGTTTGATTAAAAAAAAGATGAAAATACGATTATTCGGTGTCTTTATCATTACGCTTTTGATAATACTTGCATGCAGCCATTATCTGGCAAGTAATCAGAAAAAATCGGAGCAGATGAAGGTAAAATATACTGCAAGGACTACGGTAAGCAGAATAGAGTCACGGCTTGATAAATATCTGGAGAGGGCAGATTTTATCAAGAAGATTATTGAAAAAGCTAATAATCTTGACGATAAGAAATTTAATGAGATTGCAGAGCTTTTGCATGAGGATAAAGATGTTATAGAGGCAATCGAGCTTGCAAAGGATGGAGTTGTCGGTAATATTTATCCGTTAAAGGGAAATGAGCCGGCTATGGGTTTGGATATGCTTACTAATCCCAAAAGAAAAAAGGAAGCAAAGATTGCAAAGAAAAGTGGTCAATATACGATTGCAGGTCCGTATGAGTTAAAACAGGGTGGCATCGGAGCACTTTTATTCGATCCTGTATACATATATGAAAATGGTCATAAAAAATTTTGGGGCTTTGTGATTCTTGTTATTGACTGGGAAAAATTTATTCATGAGATAAATTTGAACAACCTTGAAGATATAGGATATGATTATCAGATCTGGAAGAAGAACCTCTCAGAGGGAACGGAAGTTACGATTGCCCAGGGAAATTGTAAGCATATCATACATCCGCTTGAAGTAGTGTGCAAAGTTCCGAATGATACATGGTATTTTGAAATAGCACCTAAGTCTTGATGGATATCTGTGTCACAGCTTGTTATAGGCTTTTTTATTGATGTGGGGATTCTTATAGTGGTGTGCAATGCTTTTTGGCAGTATTTTGTGAGACGTTATAAAGAGGCTGTTTATGCAGAAAATATTAAGAAAGCGGCAAAAGAAGCTGAGATGGCGAACGAAACAAAGACAAGATTTTTGTTTAATATGAGCCATGATATAAGAACACCTATGAATGCAATCGTAGGCTTTTCGGAACTTCTTGAAAAACATCTTGATGACAGGGAACTTGCCGCAGATTATGTTTCAAAAATTAAAAAATCAAGTTCATTTTTGCTTTCTCTTATAAATTATGTTCTTGAGATGGCAAGGATAGAAAGTGGTAAAGTGTCATTGAAATCTGAAGTAACATGTTCGGAGACATTGATAGACTCGCTTAATGCTGTATTTGAATCTGATATTAAAAATAAAAACCTTAATTATAAATGTACTCAGGATATTGAGCATAAATATATTGTCTGTGATGTGACAAAGGTAAAAGAGATTTATCTAAATATAATAAGTAATGCGATAAAATACACTAAATCCGGTGGAAGTATTTCAGTGAATTTTACGGAGATTCCCTGTGACAGAGAAGGGTATGCTACATATGTAAGTATAGTTGAGGATACAGGTATAGGAATGAGTAAGGAATATCTTCCTCATATTTTTGAAGAATTTTCAAGGGAACATACGAGTACCGAGATTAAAATTGCGGGTACAGGGCTTGGACTTCCCATTGTAAAATCATTAGTTGAGCTTATGGGTGGAACGATAGATGTTGAAAGTAAGGTGGATGTTGGAACGAAAATGGTGGTTACACTGACTTTTCCTATCGCAACTAAGGAACATGGCGAAGAACAGAATAAACAGGTTACAGAGCAGAGTATTTACAATATTAAAGGAAAAAGGATTCTTATTGCTGAGGATAATGAGCTTAATGCAGAAATAGCAATGACCGTATTACAGGAAAATGGCATTTTAGCTGAATGTGCAGAGGATGGAAAAATCTGTGTAGAAAGGCTTGAGAAAATGCCGGAGGGATATTTCGATGCGATACTTATGGATATCCAGATGCCAAATATGAATGGTTATGAGGCTGCAAAAAAGATAAGAGCATTGGATGGTAAACGTTCTGAAATTCCAATAATAGCTATGACTGCAAATGCCTTTGAGGAAGATAAAAAGAAGGCAATCGACAGTGGTATGAATGCGCATATAGGAAAGCCTGTTGATATTGAGAAGCTGATCGAGATACTTGCGAAAATGCTTGCAGAGAGTTAAATAGGAGAACTTGTTAAATAGTCTTAAGTTTGATAGAATTATTTTATTAAATTTATTTAAGGAGACTATGCAGATAAATTGACATTATCTCAGGGATATATATATACTTATAGTTCAAGCGTAGGAAAAGGATGTATAAAACCAGTATGGTCTTCAGTATGGAACGCGTCAGGATATCAGATAAGATATTGTAAAAAGAGTTCTATGAAGGGGGCAGTGGTCAAGAGCATAAAATCATCTGAAAAAAATACGATCACGATTAAAAAACTTTCAAGAAAGAAAAAATATTATGTACAGGTTCGTGCATATATAAAGTCAGGAAATAAAACAGCTTATGGAAAATGGTCAGAAAAAAGGTGGTTTAAGACATATTAAATAGTTGTCATGCAATTATATTTAATTTTTCAACTGTCAAATTTCCGAAAAATCAAAATATACAGGGCGTATTCTTGCTGTGGGGATAAGTTATGACAAGGAAACAAAAGAGCATTCATGCAAAGTGGAAGAAGTCAAGCGGATATTCGCAATCCGCTTTGCTACTTGCTCATAACACTATTAGCTG
>NZ_JAHLQE010000051.1 GCF_018918235.1 Eubacterium sp. MSJ-13 | reverse complement strand
CCCACTTATTGCTCTACGCAATAGAAGTGGGGGACTTACTTGATAGTGTTAAATCTTTAGAAAAACATACCGATGAAACATTACACTAAAACATAAGTTCCTGCTGTGTCACATGAATCTGTGTTGCTATCATTGTCTCCTGCTCATCTCCTCTTGTATGCTCACCTTTTAGATACTGCATTCCGTTCCTAAGACTTGCCGCAACAAGATTGAGAACATATATATTATCAAATCTATCGTAAATTGAGTCACCACCGAGACCAGAAAGACATATAAGCTGTGTATTTGTCTTTTTTGCCATATCCATAAGCGGTTTCAAAAGGTGTGATGCATTTGTCTGTGCAAAAGGATTGTCCATTACAAGCACTTTCCCTTCATTATAATTGGCAAATACATCTGACACATCTTTTCTCATATAGTAGAGAAGACTTGAAAGCACGATAAATGCTGATAAAAATCCTTCACCACCTGAATTTTTTGCTACATCCGACCATGATATTTCCCTGCCTTTCTGCTCCTCTATTTTATACAGCCTTATACACACATTTCCAGTACCGACAACCGTATTATAAAGATATTTCGTGTTGATATAAAGACTTATCACATCCTCCGGATTGTTATTTTCCTCCAGAGTCTTAACTGTTTTTGCTGTGACATCGTCAAGAATATCCTGTAATTTTAAATGATATATCTCCTCATTAGAATCCCATTCAGGAATTGTTATCTTTAGCATCTTCTTATCTTTTCCATGCACTTTTATTGTTGAATTGCCATCAATCTTTCCAAGCTCCTCATGTACATCTCTTACATACTCCTCTATAAGCTCAACTATCCTCGTCCGTTCCTTCTCTACTATTGCAACATCTACTTCAAGCTTTTCTATCATACTCTCATATGAAGATACAAGGATATCGAGCTGTTTTAAGAAATTAACTGCATTGTCAGTAATCGACATTAAAACTTCTATTGGTTTTTGGAAAAAATCATCCCTAAAATCATTTTTTCTTGCCATATCATTTAACATCCTTGCTATAATAGCACTCTGCTTTCTCTCATTTTCAAGAAGTCCCCTGTAATCCCTTATCATCATTCCCCTGAATTTGTCTATGTCTTTCACTGACTTTCCTGAAATATCTGATTTTTTCACTGCACTTTCTGACTCTCCAGCCTTAAATTCACTGTACTCAGCAAGTGCAGAAAGATTTGCCTCATACCCTGCAAAAAGTTTTTCCACACCATCAAGATCAGACTGTCTCTCTTTTATTTCATTTTGAAGCAGAATGATACGGTCTTTAAAGTTCGTATCATTTATCTTTTCTTTGCTGACCGGCTCTTTCCTGTCACATATTCTGTACATATCACTATAAGCATGTTCAATATCTGATTGTTTTTTTGTAATCTTTTTATCAATACCTGCAAGTTTCTCATTATATAATTGAATTTTCATTTTATTGGAAGAAATACGCTCATCAAGTTCGCCTTTCTCCTCTTTATCATATTTTATCTTCTCTACCTTAGAAATATCAAGTCCATATTTTGCAAGCAGTTCTTCTAATTCCTTTCTGCTGTAAGTAAATCTCTCCCTTGCACTTGTATACTGTTCATTGAGAAGCTGCATCGTATTTGAATAATCCTTTAAAAGAGCATTATACTCAGCCTCTTTTGCTATTCTTTCTTCCTCTTCAAGCAGCTTATCCCCATCCTCATGTTCAACACCTTCCTTAAACTCCTCAAAAAATTCATATCGCTCCTGAAGACTTATTTTTTCCTGCTTTTTTCTCATCTCATTTTTCTCATCTGATTTGATGTTTTCAATAAGCTCCTCAAGTTTCTCTGAAAGAATATTTAACTTATTGTTAATGTCATCATTTTTCTTATCAAGCTTTATCTTTTCTTCTTTTGCATCACAATAATCACAATAATTTTCTTTAAGTAAGTTAAAATCCTGCATCCTTATGTCTGCCAGACCTTTTTTCTCATTTAACTCTGCTATCTTCTGGTTTATATGCTCATTTGTCTGAACTATTTCTCTTCTTAAATTTTCTAAATGCTCCAGCCTATTTTTAAGCTCAGTTATCTCACTCTCAAGTTTCTCAACATTTTCTTTGCAAACCTCAATACTGTCACTTTGTATAGTCTGATTTTTTATACATTCCTGTTTAGAAAAATATTCCCTGTATTCAGCATCCCTTCTTTCAATATTATCCTGTACTTTCTCAGCCTTCTTTTTCTTTTGTTCAATAATATCATAACGTTTTTCTGCATCAAGAAGTTCGCTCTGAAATGCCAGATAAAAATTCACCTTATCAAGTTCAACCACCCCGGTTTCATTATTTATAAAACCTTCCTCAAGTTCCTCTCTTTTTACAATAGGAACAGGCATTGCCGTAAACACCTTACTTTTATCTTCTGATATTTTTTCAAAATCCGCACTTGAAATTATTATAGCATATGGAATAAATGGATTGTTTGCAGCAATCTTTTTATTCTCATCAAAACTTCTCCCATTATTTGAAAGCCACTCCATACCATATATAAAATCAATCTCAAGCGAAGAAAGGTATTCCTCAAATTCTCTTGAAACCTCTAAAATTCTTCTGCTCTCTAAAAGTTTAACCTCGGCAGCAAGCTGTTCGTTTTCTCTTTCTAACATCCTTTTCGCCGCACTTATCTCCTGCAGCTTTCTCTCTGCACTGTTAAGAATTACAGTTTTATTATATATGTTATTTTCCTCAACAAGAAAATATTTGATTATATACTGTCTTACCATAAGCTGTGTTTCATAATCAGCCAGCCTTTCTTTTTCAATGTTTAAACTGCCTTTTTTATCTATAAGTATATTTCTGATGTCTTCCTGACTTCTGCCATGTTTTATATAATCTTCATCATTCTTTGATTTCTCAAGTTTTAATGAAGCTGTCTTATTCTTTATTTCGGATATCTGTTTTTCATACTCCTCGCCTTTAAGTTCCAAAACCCCAACTTCATATTTTCCAAGAATATTTCTCATAAACCTCTCATTATATTTTCTGTTGAACTGCTCTTCCACAGAATCATAATTTATGATTTTTGCCTGACATTTTCCTATTTGAAGTGAATTTAAATCTTTTTGTTTAAAACATTCCGATCTGCTTGTATTATATTTCTGTTCCTGCTCCTCCTGTATCTTTATATTTTCTCTGATATTCCTGATTTCAGATTCGCATACCGAAACAGCCTTAGAATAATGATTGAAAAGTATTCTTCCAAGTTCATTTCTTCTAGGCTCTTTTTCCTTCTCACTTTTCTTTGATGTCTCAATACGGCTTTCAAGCTTTTTACACTCTGCAAATGCTGCATTTTTGGCTTCATTCTCCTTTGCACAAAGAAGAACCGCCCTCTTATTTTCAAGTTCTTCCTTCTGTTTTACAACCTGTCCTCTCTCAAGGGTAACCTGTTCATATTCATGTGCCAGCTTGACCTTCTGCTCATCTAATTGATGAATATGGTATGATATATCCTCATACTTTATGTCTGCTATGTCCCTCTGCCTTTTTCTTATCTCATTATCAAGAAAACTCTTTCTGACATCCGCTTCTTCCCGCAGTTCATTTAATATTAAAATAAAATATGCTATGTCATTTTCTTTTGCGAGCCTTTGCTTAGTATAATCAAGATATTCATCAGCATAAATCTTTATTCCTGAAGTCTGCTCCAAAAAACTCTTTAGATTTTTCATTCTGTGTATCTTGGTCTGGTTGTCCTTATACTGTCTTGCATATTTTTTTATAATAGTTTCAAATTCGTTAATCCGGCTGCCCTCTTTATTAAGTTTACTCTCAACAGCTTCCAAAAACCATTTTTCAACAAGACCTTTCTCATCACGGCAATCCACAAATAACTCAGAAAGTCCTGACTCTTTTAAATTTATCTTTTTTATGATGGTTTCCCACTCTTTATAATTTATCTGATATTGTTTCAACTTTTCAAAATACATCCTTGACTGTGCGGCTGTATCCATATCATAATAATTAAAATGCATACTATCTTCTTTTTTAAGGTTTTCAAATAGTTTTTTACATGCACCCCAGTTCTTTAATGTCATACCTGAAGCTGTCTCATTTATAATCGGAATATGATAAATATCATTTTCACATCTTTCCTTATATTCATATATAAAATTTATCATTTCCAGCTCATCATGAGCCTCACCATCTGAAACTTCCTGGTTTTTTCTAACCATCATACCGGTAAGAACATACCCTGCCTCACCGTCAAGTAACCATTCAACCATAATCAAAGTAGGTCTGTTTGTCGTAAAATAACTTTCAAACTTTCGGTCTTTTGTATCCCTGTATCTCTTATGTACAAAAGGAGCAGTCATCATCTGCACCAATACTGTTTTTCCGCCACCATTTCTCAAAGACATAAGTGTACTTTCACCGTTAAACTGAAATGCCTCATCACTTATCTTAATAGAATTATTATTATAATTTAAATTTACAATACGAAGTGTATTTATCTTACTCACCTTTTATCATTTCCTCCTCATCACTAAGTCCCAAAACCTTACGCACCCTTGTATAATTATTCTGGTTCAACAAATTCCAATCCATAAAACTGTCAAGTTTTTTTGTTGTATTTATCATATCATCTCTCTCAATATACTCAATAAGTCCCTGTTCCTGTAAAAAAGTCAGGATTCTGTGTATAAATCCCTCTTTTGTTGTTTTTGTCTTTCTTCCTTTCTCATCACTTTTAAGTGCCGTATATGCCTCAAGCATATTTGAAAATGCAAGTCCTGTTTTTTCTTCTTCGTCTTCCGTAATATTATTTCCAGCCTCTAAAAGTCTCTCAGAAACAAGATTTATAAGTTCACCGACCTTTATATATTCCCTTGATTTACTGCTGCTTCCCTGACCATCATAAAATTCCGTCAGCATAGTCAGAACTACAAACTGCGAAAGATAATAATCCTTATCCGTCGCACCTGACCGGCAAAGTCTTGCCTTTAGCTCCTGTTTTGAAAAACCGAGAATATCATTGTCCTCATATGGTATAAGATATACCACACTCCCATATCTCTCCACTGTACATTCAGCCATTTCTCCCTGACTCTTTACAAGTTCCATAATTCTTGGATTTTGTGTGTATCCATCAAACAATTCCTTATTATCTTCTTCTCTTAATTCATGTTTTGAAACAAGAGTCCAAAATATCTCCTGACTTTTCTTAACTTCTTCTGCCTCGTATGCCATAACTACTCCATTTCTTTCTCAAGTTTAAAGACTACATTTGAACAGTATATATCACGCCTGTCTCCAAATTCATTATAAACATCCCTAAAACAGACTGTCTGTCCATCATCACATCTTCTTACAATAACCCTTTTAATTCTGTCAGCCTTTTTTTCATCCGCAATCTTTAATAGCATTTCATTTAGCTGAAAACCACAGCTTTCTTCTGCAACTATATTCCTTCTCTCTTTTCTCAGATCCTCTATATCAATACTTCCAGCCTTAATGAACTCTACCATTATCTCCTTAAACATTTCAACATTCGGTATAAAAACCTTTTTCTGTTCGTCAGTCATACTGCTCATTGAAGCAAGATCCACCTCCCCATCACTTTGCTCAATCTTTTCAACAAGATATTCCATACTTGACTGATACTTCTTTAACTTTTCCCTGAGTTTTCTCTCTTTCTGCTCCTCATAATCCACTGCATCAAAATCCAGTTTTTCTTCTTCATCATCGCTGTTTTTTTCTCTAAGCGGTTTCTGATACTGAATACACTTATTAAGATTGTAAATCTTTTGTGGATCATTTCTAAACAATGGGTTTAAAAACATATTTATATTTATAAGACTGCCCGGATGTTCAATAATCTTATCATAAAGATCATTTCTAAGTGAAAATCTTTTTATAAGCGTCATCTTTGACATCTGTTCAAGTTCGTGTGAATAAAGTTCCTTGAGATCAAAATGTTTATTTAAGATTTTCTGATGTTCATCTATAGATCTGCTCAGATATCTTTCTATATCCTGAAGATTATGAAGTTTTTCCATATCTTCCCCACTCAAAGCTTTGATATTTATGTTTTCTTCCTCAAGTTCTTTTACCCTGTTCCTCACAACCTTTCTGTATTCCATAAATTTATGCTTTGTGTCACTTATCGTTGACATATTTTCATCTAATATCTTCTCATAATCTTCAACAGAATAATTAAGTGCATTGCGCCTTATCCTGTCCATAGCTTCCTGAATCTTCTGAAGCTGTATACGAAGCATATTGAAAATATTTTTCACCTCATCAAGAGCCTGATCATATGTAGCACGCTCTAAATGCATCTTAAATATCATCTCATGTATCGTGAGTTTAAGGTTGTTTTCAATTTCGAGTGTTGAAAGCACAAGATTATATCCATTATCAGTAAGCTTGTAACTTGTCCTTTTAATATCCCCATCAATATACACTACTTCATTTGATACGTAACTTATATTTTTCTTTTTGTATTCCCGCTTTTCAAAATCAAAGCAGTCAAAATACATTGCACGTCCCTCATCACATAAAACAACATTTATAATAAACTCTGCAAGTTCACCACTTTTTTCATAAGATAAGGTTTTCTTAAAATCCCTGTTGCATATATCATCGACAAAAACAGATATGTCATCAATAGTACAAGGCTGTTCTTTTAGTGAATACTCCATAATGAATAAAAGAACAGCATATATTATATTTACCTGTTCATCCATGCTTTCAAAACCATATTGTCTCCAAGTTGTCTTCTGCCAACTGTTTTTTATAAGTGTTGAATACATTCCAACACTTTTCATCCTTTTTGAAAACTGTTTTAAAAAATCATATTCCATTTTAGCTTTCCCCTTAATATAAATAAAGCCCCAAAACATTGTATTTCAATGCTTTGAGGCAATGGAGCTGCGGGGAGTCGAACCCCGGTCCGAACCCAGATTCAATGTACTTCTACTGTTATAGTCAGTGTTTTAACATTCCCTCTGGCTGACGCCCACTAACAGGCTGCAGCTTTTGGTAGCTTCATAAATGTTCTAATATCTCAAAGCTTTGACATTAGAGGGTCCCACAAGGTTGACACCGGTGATCCTCATCGTGGGCTATGAGGGCCGATGAGCTGCAACTAGGCAGCTAATGCAAAATTATCTTCTGCGTTTAAATTTAAGTCGAACTTTTTACGTGGTGTCCGACCACGAACAGCTTCTCCATCTTCAGTGAGCCCGTCGAAACCAGTACAACCCCGTTGTACTGAGCTGCTCTCTGGCAACTGTTTGTTTTATATTTAATATATTATATCATAATTCAATATAATTGTCAAATGCCAAATAATGTAAAAAACTAATTAAAACTTAGCTACCTTAAACTTTCTGATAAGTCCGTCAAGAGTCTCTGCCTGACCGTTCATTTCCTGACTTGCAGCTGCACATTCTTGTGCTGTAGCAGAGTTATTCTGAACATTATTATTTATCTGTTCAACTCCCTGATTTATCTGTTCAAATGAATCATTCTGTGAACTCAGTGCCTGTGCGACACCATTCACTTCTTTTGTTATCATGTTTGAACCACTAACCACATTTTCAAGCTGTTTTGCAGTTTCGTCAACTATGACGATTCCTTTTTCAACAGCTTTTACAGAAGTCTCAACAAGCTGTGATGACTCTTTTGCTGCCTCTGAGCTCTGCGCCGCAAGTACCGATACCTGATCCGCAACAACAGCAAAACCTTTTCCTGCTTCACCTGCCCTTGCTGCCTCAATCGATGCATTCAATGCAAGAAGATTTGTCTGCGATGAAATGTCATTTATAGTTGCAATAATCTTGCCGATTTCTTTAGATGCCTCACTTATCTCATTCATTGACTGAACCATTTCCTTCATCTTTTCATTTCCAGTTACAATCTCAGTTCCAAGATTTCTTACTCTCTCGCTTATTTCTTCTGCATTATTAGCATTCTTTGCTACCTGCTCAGATATATCCGTTATTGTAGCTGCAAGTTCTTCTGTAACTGCCGCCTGGTCTGTTGAACTCTGTGCAAGCCCCATCGAACTTTCTGAAACCTGTCCTGAACCATTGGCTACCTCATCGGCAACATGCTGTATACTCTTAACTGTTGAAGCCATGCTCTCCTCAAATGCCATAAATGAATCCCTTATTCCTTTAAAATCACCCTGCCATTCAACTTGTGGTTTTACAGCAAAATTTCCTTTTGAAAATTCATCCATTGAATTTGAAATATCATCAACATATGATGCAAGTATTGAAACCGATTTTCTAAGGTCGTGTGCAAGCTCACCAATCTTATCTTTTCCATGATAATCTATCTCACAGTGAAGATTTCCTGCTGCAATTTCTTTAGTAACCTTTTCTATAGCTATAAGTGGTTCGATAATAGACTGAACTATCTTTGCACCTAACATTTTTGAAAATACGATTGCAAGTACTACAAATCCTATAATAACAATGATTCCAATCGAAAACACTATTGTCGTACTGTCAACCATGGCACCCATTCCACCAGCTCCGCCTGGTCCTCCTAGGCCATCTTTAGTTCCGACATGGCTTTTTACATCTCTAAACAACATACTTAAGACTATAATTGATAAAATGCCCGATACAACCATCAGTTTAATAACAAAATTATAGCCATAATTAATTTTGTGTCTCACGTTTAAATTTTCAAGTTTCTTTTCAAACATAATTATCACTCCTCATCTAAATATTTAACATTCTCTTCGAGTAAAATATTATATAACAAAACTGCAAAAAGAATCAACAAAAAATACGAAACTTTCCAAAAAATATACGAAATTTTAATATTTATACTGGCGGGTATATATTTTTTGCAATTTTTTACTTTATGTATCTGTGCATATCCACGGCGTAACATTTTTATATCTGACAAATTTACTATATCATAAAAACAAAACTGCTACACCAACATTCTTTATCTGTCAATGCAGCAGCTTTTAATCCATTTATAAAAGAATACTCCTTTTAAAACTTTTGCAATAAGCAATCAGAAATCTGTTATCTACATATTATAACTGTGTCGTTACAAAAATATCATAAATTGCCCTGATTGCAGCCTCAAAGTCATTATCACTTACACCTATGATGATATTAAGCTCTGACGAACCCTGGTCTATCATCTTGACATTGACATTTGCATGTGCAAGTGCTGAGAATATACGGCCTGCCGTACCTCTTGTAGACTTCATTCCACGGCCAACGACAGCTATAAGTGCAAGGTCAGCCTCGATTTCAATGCTGTCCGGATGTGCATTTCTGTTGATTGCTGAAATAACAGCCTGTTCTTTTGCTGCAAACTCAGGCTCATGCACAAATACTGTCATCGTATCAATACCTGAAGGCATATGCTCAAAATTGATTCCATTTTCTTCAAACGCACTGAGCACCTTTCTTCCAAATCCAACCTCGGCATTCATCATATCTTTATCAATATTTACTGATACAAAACCTTTTTTGCCCGCAATACCTGTAATAGTATATGCTGGATGGTGACATGTACTCTCAACGATCCATGTTCCCTCATCATCAGGAGCATTTGTATTTCTGATATTTATAGGAATACCTGCTTTTCTGACAGGAAAAACAGAGTCTTCATGAAGTACGCTCGCACCCATGTATGAAAGCTCTCTAAGCTCTCTGTATGTTATAACCTTGATAGGTTTTGGATCATCTATGATTCTTGGATCTGCAATAAGGAAACCTGATACATCAGTCCAGTTCTCATATGCTGTAGCATGAACAGCCTTAGAAACGATAGAACCTGTTATATCTGATCCGCCTCTTGAAAAAGTCTTTACAACACCCTTTAATGTTGCACCATAAAATCCCGGTACAACAGCATTTTCAACCTTTGAAAGACGCTCACTCAAAATCTTGTCAGTCGTATCTGCGTCGAAAGAACCGTCCTCATTAAATATAATAACTTCCGCAGAATCAATAAATTCATAGCCGAGATAGTTTGCCATGATGATTCCATTTAAATATTCCCCTCTTGAAGCGGCATACTGTGAGCCTGCTTTTTTCTTAAAATTATCAGATATCGTTTTAAACTCCTCATCAAGAGAAAGAGTTAAATGAAGTCCATTTATTATAGACTCATATCTTTCTTTTATCTTTTTAAGTTCTTTAGAGAAATCCTTGTCCGCTTCCGCAAGGTCATAACATGCATAAAGCATATCTGTGACTTTTGTATCTTTTGAATTTCTCTTGCCCGGTGCACTTGGCACAACAAATTTTCTCTCAGGATCAGCTTTGATAATGCTTCCAACTTTTGCAAACTGAGTTGCACTTGCCAAAGAGCTTCCACCAAATTTTACTACCTTAATCATTTTTGTCTCCTCACATATTCTTTATTTCTATGTTTATGATGATGGTAAATGATAGTGCACCTTTCACCTGCTTATCATCAAATTCACCTTAAAATAGGTAATCCCATCAATGTTTTATAATTTATCACAAAATCTTGTGTTTGAAAAGGGGAGTGAAAGGAAAATGTTCAATTTCCTATATTTTTTAAAGTAAATTCAGTGGATCGATTCCCAGATATGAGCATACCTCAAGCATCTCAGTCGCAGTCATCTTTCTTTCTGATTTTCCCAATAATAAATTTATATCTACCATTGTCTTCTCAGATACCTCTATAGCTGAAATGTTATTTTTCCTGATATACTCTGCAATTTCTCTTGTAATATCCATTTTGTCACCTCGTTTTCCTGTTTACCGAGAACTGTATATATAGTGCTTTCATTATACTCTTGATAAAAGAGAAATTCAACCATGCGTTTTCTTAAACTCAAAGAAACCTTCTGATATTCTTGACACTGATGTTTTCATTTTGATACTATCTATTTAACAATAAACTCAATATTTAAATTTAACGAATATATTTTTTCATAACTGACATTAATATTAACAAATCATTTGGAACTTATCCGACAACATAGAAAAAATCAGACTATTGATTATAGAAACGAGGTTAAAAATGAAAAATCCTGTTATTGCAAAAATGCTTAAATATTACCGAAAGGCAAACAATCTTACTGTAGATGATGTTGCTTCATATCTTGAAAAATGTGGTGTATCTGTCGCAACAAAAACAATTTACGGCTGGGAAAGTGGTCAGACACAACCCGATGCCGACATTCTTCTATCACTTTGTAAGTTTTACCGGATTACTGATATTCTTGGCACTTTTGGTTATTCTAAAAACAAAAAGATGGAAACTATGACATACTCACTTAAAGAAAGAGATATCATAGATGCATATCGTAAAAACCCAGACATGCAGGCTGCCGTTGATAAACTTTTAGATATCGGACGTTAGCTGAATAATCTTAAATTTTAGTTATAAAGTTATAATTTTTATATAGCAGCACAGGAAATATCAGAAGTCCAAATCTAGTGTAGTGACATATTGATATTTAGTCAAATGACGCAGAATGAATTTTTCATTCTG
>NZ_JAHLQE010000165.1 GCF_018918235.1 Eubacterium sp. MSJ-13 | reverse complement strand
TAGCAGCTAATAGTGTTATGGGCAAGTAGCAAAGCGGATTGCGAATATCCGCTTGACTATTCAGACCAGACCAAGAAATGTTTTGACTTATTAAAATTTTCAGAGTAGAATATATGCTATTGTGTTTGATTAGAAGTCAGTGTATTGTATCAATGATTTTCAGTTATCTTATTTGGCGAAATATCAATGATACATTACACTATTAAGTAAACGATGGTGGATATGGATTTATTGTCAGATTTTGGAGTTGATTTCAATGTATAAATCGGCTGATATGTAGATTTTAAATCTGTACCCATTTGGAAATGGAGAAAAATATGACAGTTACAATGCTTAAAGGCAAGATTCACAGAGCAGTAGTTAGACAGGCCGAGTTAAATTATGTAGGAAGTATCACTGTTGATCCTGAACTTATGGAAGCGGCAGGAATATATGAATATGAGCTTGTGCAAATAGTGGATGTTGAGAATGGAAACAGGTTTGAGACATATACGATAGCAGGTGAACCGGGAAGCGGAATGATATGTTTAAACGGTGCAGCCGCAAGACAGGTTCAGGTTGGCGACCATGTTATTATCATGTGTTATTGCCAGATGTCACCTGAGGAAGTTAAGGGACATAAACCAAAGGTTGTATTTGTAGATGATGAAAATAAGATAGCAAAAATATCATCTTATGAAAAATACGGTACACTTACACAGGAAGCAGTAAAGTAGTAAAAATAGTTATTTGACGAAATATTAATGACATAATACACTAAAACCGTAACTGAAATAAGTAATAGTTATTGTTTTTAATATTGCGAAAATCGTTGCTAGACACATTGTAGATGTGAACAGCAACCGGAAACGAGGATAAAGTTATGTTAAAGGGAAAGACGGTTGTTTTAGGCGTAACAGGAAGCATTGCGGCATATAAGATTGCAAATCTTGCAAGCATGCTGTCAAAACTTCACGCAGACATTCATGTATTGATGACACAAAACGCAACTAATTTTATAAATCCGATTACATTTGAAACGCTTACGGGAAATAAATGTCTTATAGATACATTTGACAGAAATTTTCAGTTTAATGTTGAGCATGTTTCACTTGCAAAAAAAGCGGATGTTGTGCTTATAGCTCCGGCTTCGGCAAATGTCATCGGAAAAATTGCAAATGGAATAGCGGATGATATGCTGACAACAACTGTTATGGCTTGTAAATGTAAGAAGATAATCTCACCTGCCATGAATACAAATATGTATGAAAATCCGATAGTTCAGGACAACATAGACAAGTTAAAGCGATTTGGTATGCAGGTCATAGAGCCTGATGTAGGACTTCTTGCCTGCAAGGATGTGGGTGCAGGAAAAATGCCGTCAGAAGACACGCTTCTTGACTTTATCCTTCAGGAAATATTATATGAAAAAGATTTAACAGGAAAAAATGTACTTGTGACAGCAGGACCTACAATGGAAGCAATAGATCCCGTAAGATTTATTTCAAATCATTCAACTGGGAAAATGGGCTATGCGGTAGCAAAAGTAGCCGCAAGACGAGGAGCGAAAGTAACGCTTGTAAGCGGACCTGTAAATCTTTTGCCGCCACGCTTTGTAGAAACAGTACAGATAGAAAGTGCTGCCCAGATGTATGAGGAAGTCACAAAAAGAGCCGATAAACAGGATATTATCATAAAAGCAGCGGCGGTAGCCGATTACACACCTGAAAACACAGCCGATGAAAAGATAAAGAAAAAAGACGGTGGTGAAATGTCAATACCGCTCAAGCGGACAAAAGACATTTTAAAAACACTTGGAGAAAGCAAAAAAGAAAAGCAGTTTATCTGTGGTTTCTCAATGGAAACACAAAATATGTTAGAAAACTCCAAAAAGAAACTTGAAAAGAAAAATGTGGATATGATAGTAGCCAACAATCTCAAAGTAGCAGGGGCAGGTTTTGGAACAGACACAAATATAGTTACCCTAATCACGAAAGATGAGGTCAAGGAACTGCCGCAGATGAGCAAAGAGGATGTGGCAGCAGCTATACTTGATGAGATTGCGAAAAAAATTCAATAATCCACCTCAACTAAACAAAGTCCCTGTGGCGGAGCCGTAAATCCGGCTGCGTTACGGGATTTTTTTTCTATTATAGCCGGAATATCATCACATGAAATGTCGTGAGTTCCAACCATAAGTAAAGTCCCGGTAAGAATACGCACCATATGATAAAGGAAACCGGTACCATAAAAGTCAATTGTTATTATGCCGTCAGAATTGTTGATAGAGATGTCAGAAATTGTTCTTATTGTGGATTTCTTCATGCGTTTATTGTCACAGAAGCTTTTAAAATCATGTTCACCGATAAGATACCCGGCAGCTTTTTTCATAGCCTCTATATCATAGTTTTCTGTAAGTCTTGTCATATACTTTCGCTCAAAAACATTTGCCACCTCACCATTGTCAATAGTATATCTGTAATGCTTTCCTTTGGCATTAAGTCTTGCATGAAAGCGGTTGTCTGTTTTCTCTGCATCTAAAATGCGTATATCGAGTGGCAGATATTTGTTAAGTGAATCTCTGACTTCAAGTTCAGATAAAGTGGCATTTGTCTTAAAGTTCGCTATCTGCCTGATAGCATGAACGCCGGCGTCAGTCCTGCCGGAGCCATGAATTTCTATATCTTCACCTGTCATTTTATTCAAAATATTTTCTAATTTGCCCTGAATGGTATTATCTGTATTGCCTTGTTTCTGCCAGCCGCTAAAGCGTGTTCCATCGTATTGTATCGTAAGTTTAAAGTTTGTCATAGTTCCTCCATGTTTCATGTTTAATTTTGTTAAATTGGAATTTACACACCTTAATGATTAACTGTTTCTACGGTTATGCCCGCTAATTTGGTAATATTCCTTCTTTTGTTCATACATACTCTTATCTGCTTCTTTTACAAGTTCTTTTATTGATAGTTCCTTGTATTTTTCAGCAGAAGCATATCCGACAGAAAGACTCAATTTATCAATTTTTTTACCTGACCATTCATTTGTTTCATGTTTTAAGTCAGACAGTGCTTTATCAATCTCTTTATGGGGCATGGTAGTAAATACAACAAATTCATCACCACCGATGCGGAAGGTCTGTCCTTTCCTTCCAATAGATCCTTCAATACACTTAGCAGCCCCACAAATCAACTCGTCTCCTGCATCATGCCCAATTGAATCATTCACTACCTTTAACCCATTGATGTCAATTAGAAAAACCACTAAATTATCTGGAAGATCATCAGCATAGGTATCAATAGCATCGACATAAGCAAAACGACTAAGCACTCCTGTTAAAGGGTCGTTGGATAGTTTGGTCTGTTGTTCGATAAGTTCTTCATCCATCTTAAGCTGAGAAAATTCAGAATAATGAATGTACAGAAGTGTAGCACCAAATGTAGCTGCCAAATATGCAACACGATAGTTGGTTCCTAACACTTCCTGCATGCCAATACCAACATAAATAAGTATCATAGCCGCATAGAGTGAGCGTCTATTCTGTTTTTGAAAAGTTTTTCCGTACTCTAACATTCTGAACATAAAATTCACAATGATTAATAAATAAAATGCCATATAAATTGGATAGAGTTGTCCATGCGTATAATAATTCTGATCATCAATAACAATCATCCAACCTTGAAACGCAGATATTATCTGTACAACAGCATTTCCGATAAGTATTTTCTGCAAAAATCTGTTCTTTTTATTCTGTTCCTGTACCAGCATGGTCAATGCTCCTGCCATCATTGGTGTAAGAGTATAATCAGCAGCTTTTACAGCAGCGATAACCCATTTTGGGATATATTCATTTCCTCCTATATTAACGCCTGTACACTCCGCAATCGCTGCCAAAGCAATCAAAATGTTTGTTGCAATGAAAACCCTCTTTTTCGCTTGAGGCAGTCGATTGTTCTCTGATATCAGAATAGAAAGTACTATAAGTGCCAGTAGCACTAGCATAATTATAGAAGTGTAATAATTCGTTATCATATTTAACCATTCCCTTAACTGTAATTGAATAATTCTTTAAATCACCCATTTCATTTGAAATGGGAGTGCTGACCTGCATCATCATTTTATCACAAAAATTAGAAATTCCCATAAAAAGTATAGATTTGTAAAAAATATACAATGAATTTTATTGATAAAGAATAAAAGTATATAAAATCACCAAAAAATATTGACGATAAATTTTATCAGTGTTAAACTTAAAAAGTAGTCGGTGCAAAATATGTTATTTATAAAGTTGTAAAAGTATAAATTTTTCAATTACCGGCATAAAGGGATAATAATTGTTATTAAAAATATTTTCAGACTGCCTGTTTTAAATAATATCGGCAGTCGGTAAGGAGGGCTTTACATAATGGCAAGATTTACATTACCAAGAGATTTATATCATGGAAAGGGTTCTTTGGAGGCTTTGAAGGACTTTGATGGAAAGAGAGCTATTGTCTGTGTCGGCGGCGGCTCTATGAAAAGAAACGGATTTCTTGACAGGGCGATAGGTTATCTTAAAGAAGCAGGTATGGAGGTAGAACTTTTTGAGGGCATCGAGCCTGATCCTTCAGTAGAAACAGTTATGCGTGGAGCAGAAGTTATGCAGAAGTTCCAGCCTGACTGGATTGTTGCTATGGGCGGCGGTTCTCCGATTGATGCGGCAAAGGCTATGTGGATTAAGTACGAATATCCTGATGTGACATTTGAAGATATGTGTAAGGTGTTCGGACTTCCAAAACTCAGACAGAAAGCCCATTTCTGTGCGATTTCTTCGACATCGGGTACTGCTACTGAGGTTACGGCATTTTCTATTATCACAGATTATGAGAAAGGTATCAAATATCCGATTGCAGACTTTGAGATTACACCTGATGTTGCCATCGTAGATCCTGAACTTGCTGAGACTATGCCGGTCAAACTTGTTGCACATACAGGTATGGATGCCATGACTCACGCTATCGAGGCATATGTATCAACAGCAAACTGCAATTATACAGATCCGCTTGCTATCTGGGCTATCAAGATGATTCAGAAACATCTTGTAAAATCATACAATGAAGACATGGAAAGCAGAGATCAGATGCATGATGCACAGTGTCTTGCTGGTATGTCATTTTCGAATGCACTTCTCGGAATCGTACATTCTATGGCACATAAGACAGGTGCAGCATTCAAGAACGGACATATCATTCATGGTGCAGCAAATGCAATGTATCTTCCAAAGGTTATCAAATATAACAGCAAAGATGAGACCGCAAAGAAACGCTACGGTGAGATAGCTGATTATATGGGACTTGGCGGAAACAGTGATGATGAAAAGGTAGATTTACTTATCAAATATCTTCGCCAGATGAACGATGACCTTAATATTCCTCATTGCATTAAAAATTATGGTGAAGGTGGACTTCCAGCAGATGAGGGAATCGTACCTGAGGATGAATTCCTTGAGAAACTTCACGATATAGCAGCAAATGCTATTCTTGATGCATGTACAGGTTCAAATCCTCGTCAGCCATCACAGGAGGAGATGGAAAAACTTCTCAAGTGCTGCTACTATGATACAGAAGTTGATTTCTAATTTTTACACAAAAGTAAATTGAATATAGGATATTCTATAATAGATGTTTTTGCATTTATTGTCAGGTTATATATCAAAAGCGACCGCACAGGTTTTTGTGAGGTCGCTTTTTGGTTGTTTAATACTATAGCATTTCCATAAAATAATGTATATATAGGATTCAATGTTTAAATCTACTGATTTACAAAAAAATGCATTAATTTGTAGATTTGTTATAGATTTAATGTGACAAAATTGTCACTGAATATGTCACTGTAGAGTCACTTTAAAGTGGTATATTAGTCATTGTAAATATAAGCACAGCAGTTACATATATTACCTCTTGTATTATGGAAGGTATATAAAAATAATGGAAAAGAGCTTATATTTAGGAAAATATTGCGAAAAATAAAATTTTTCACACACAAGATTTGTGTCTGCGCACACTTGTCACAAATCTGATATGAATCAAAAATGTGTGCAGGAATGAGAGATAAAATGAATAGTACAAACATTATATTTAAAATTACCCGTAAATATATGATAAAAAATAAGAAAAGAACAATAATTACACTGACAGGTATAGTCATGATTGTAGCTTTACTAACATGTATTTTTGTTGGTAAAGATACTGTTTTTTCATATCTGACATCTGTTGCCGAGGTAAAGAGTGGAAAATGGAATGTAATAGTATATAGTGCAGACAGAGAGCAATATAAAAAAATAAAAAAACTTGATTATGTAAAAGAGACAGCAGTAAGTTCAGATTTTGGTTTTACTGATTGTAAAGCATCAAACAATAAAAATAAGCCCTATTGGGAGGTGAAGGGATATTCTTCAAAAAACTTTGAATGGATGAACATTTCTTTGGAGAAAGGGGATTATCCAAAAAATGATTCTGAGATAATAGTAAGTAAACAGTTGATAAGTGACGGAGTAAAAATAAAAATCGGTGATGAAGTTTCAGCGGATTTTTTTGAGAGATATATAAGAGGAACTGATTCAAAGAGTAAATATACATATTTTCCTTTTTTTAATCTGAAAGTTAAATATAAGCAGACTGTTAAAGTCGGACAGGATTTTCCTTATTATAGTGCTAATGATTCTTTTAAAGAAATACACAAAAAAACAGGAATAAGTAAGAAATATACGGTTGTGGGGATTATGGATAATGTTTCTTACGAAAGTAAAGATAATAGTTTTTACGCCGGACTTACTTATAGAAAGAATAGTCTGGATAATCTGGAAAAGGGAAATATATCAATAAAATTTGATTTAGATAAATTGTCATCAAAAAATAAATACATAAATGACCTCAATGATATTATGGGAAATAAAAAGGATTCTGTGGAAGTAAATGACCTTGTTATGATTTTTTCTGCAAATTCATCAGATACAAGTTTGAATTTTATGGTAAATATTATTATGATCTTTTTTATTGGTCTGATAATGATAATAAGTATTATTTTAATCTATAATGTTTTTAATATATCATTTGAAGAACGGTTAAAATATCTTGGGATGTTGTATGGAACGGGTGCAACAGCAAAACAGAGAAGGAGCAGCGTATATTATGAGGCATTGGTATTACTTTTCATAGCACTACCAATTGGGTTTATTTTAGGAATCAGTGTTGTATATATGGGAATGAAGATTATAAATCCATATATACTTAAATTGCTGGAAGTTATGATGGGTGACAGTGTAACATGCAATGTTTCTGCAACAGTCTGTATAAATATAAGAAATATTGTATATATATTTGCTATAGCTTTTGTTACGGTATTGCTTTCTGTCTGGTATCCAGCATTTAAAGTTGGACGCAGTTCTGCGATAAAAAGTATGAAAGGACAGGCAAAAAAGATAAAAAAAATCTCAGGAATTGGGCGTGTATTTGAAAAAACAAGTGACATTCTGTCTGTGCTGGCATTTAGAAATTCACACTATTCAAATATAAAAACAAAAAGTGTTGTACGTTCAATAGTTATATTTATGTTTGTTATCTCAATCACAGCTTTTGGGGCATCATCTGTAGGTAAAATGGTTCATTACAGACTTGTAGATGATGTGTCATCAAAAGTGAATGTTAAGGGATATGATTATGTGCTTTCAGAAATAAATAGTTTTGGTGGGGCATATGATTCAATGAAAAATGAGATAATAAAAAATGCTTCGGTTGAAAAAACAGTGGAATGGTTTACGGGAATGTTTAAACTACAGGCTGACAATGCGATAATGAGTGATGAATACTGGGATAAATACAGGCTGATAGCAAATGAATACTTTAATAAACAATTTACCACTGAAAGTTTTAAAAAATATATGTCTCAAAATAAGATTGCATTAAGTATATATGCGGTAGATGATGAGACTTATGAGAATATAGCTCAAAAATCAGGGGCAGATATGAAGCTGGCACGAAATGGTTCTATCGATAGCGTTCTTTTTTATCAGAATATTGAAATGTCAACTGATAATTTTAGATTTGAAGATGGTAAGGCAAAACATTATCGTTTTTATGAGTTAAATAATGCTACGAGTTTATCTGTAGGAGATAAATTCACGACATTACTGTACAATCCAAAGAAGGATAAAACACAGGATTTTTTGTTTACGCTTGCAGGATATGCGACAAATGAAAGTTTAAGTGACTATTTTACTTTTCATGGTGGTAATGCATGGATTATAACGAGGGCGTCAACAGCAGAAAAAATGAATAGGATTTTGTCATCTGAAAAAAGCAATAGTGTAGATGGTAATGATAATGTAATAGAGAGAGAGCTTTATATAAAGTTTAATGATAAAAACAGTACATTGGCGGAGAAACTAAAAAAGACAGCGGGTTCAACTGCTGCTGATGATAAATATATTGTTACGATGATAAATAACAAATTTTCGGTTTCAACAGTTGCAGAAATAATAAATTTATTAGTCAATATAGTTGCGGTGTGCTTTGTTGTATTTACCTCTTTGATATGTTTTCTGAATTTATTTAATTCTGTGAAAGGAAGAGCAGAGATGAGAAGCAGAGAGATTGCAATGTTATGTTCAGTGGGAATGGAACATAGGCAGATCAGCCATATGTTGTTTGTTGAAAATGTATACATTATAACTAGAGGTTTGTTTTGGACAGCATTGGTATCGCTGCCGGTTATATTTACAATAAAAAGATTTTTATCGGAATATTTCGGACATATTGAGTTGAACATTCCTGTAAGAGTTTACTTTGCAGGTTTAATCGCGGTTGTAGTTTCGCTTTTTGGAATTTCAAGATATTGCTATAAAATCAAAGGACATTATAGTATTCTGGAAAATTTAAGGAATGAAAATGTTTAACAGTAAACTGATGATATATTATATTGACATTGCTGGCTTTGTGAAATGTTTGTGAAAAAATTGACTTAGAAAAAATTATAAGCTAAAATTTGGTTTGTACACAGTAACAGGATTTGTTACTGGCAGGGAGTGTGCAAAAATTATGCACCGTAAAATGATATGAAAGAAAAAGATACGCTATTAAAAAGAGGGATAATGTTTTAAGTGTGTGTAAATAATGGACTTAAAGGGAGCAGTCTTAAAATTTGCAGACAGATATAATGGTAATAGCAATAGTATAAATATATACATATCAGGAGGCAGAATTATGAACATAACAATAGGTGGTATGGGAAATAGCACTATAGCGGGCATAATGCAGAATGCACAGATAAGTACATCTGAGAATCAGAAAAATACAAAGGAAGAAACAGATATAAAGCAGTCACAGACGAATTACGACTATGTTTCTACTGATGGAGATACTCTTCAGATCAGCGAAGCAGGTAAGTCTGCAAGTAAAGGAAATGAAAATCAGGCAGATAGTGGCAATACTGGTGCGCAGGCACAGTCATCATTTGCCGGTTCTTCAACTAAACAATTAGAAAATGTAGATGTAAGCACAAGTTCAACTTCAAGCACTGCTGACTTGTCATCTTACTCAGAGTCAGAATTAAAAAAGATGTATCTTAATGGAGAGATTACAAAAGCACAATACGATGAGGAAATATCTTCAAGAGACACAGATGAATAATTATCATTAGCAATATACTATTGCTATTACTTTTTTATGGTGTTGATTTTGTGTAATATTTGTAGTAATATACAAAAGTCAGGGAATGAAGTTCTCCCTTGGGTGACCTAAATTGCTTATAATAGCTGATGACTTCTACGATTCTGAATATATAAGATAAATATATTTATTTTGTATATTCAGAATCGTAGAAATCATCAGCTTTTTTGATTTGAAGGTGCTCTACGCAATAGAAGTGTGGAACTTCCCTGATAGTGTTAAAAAATAATTTATCAAGGAGGAAAAAATGAAATCAGGAAAAAGAATCAGAGAAATATTTTTTTATGTAGTTGCAGCATTATTCTTAGGGGCTGTCATAGGAGGTATAGATGCTTTATTTGGGCGTGTGCTTCTTGCAATTACAGATTTTAGGGGACGGTATATTAATATACTGATTTGGTTTCTGCCAATCGCAGGTTTGTCTATCACATGGATGTACCACCATTTTAATGAGACCAGCTTAAAAGGAATGACACTTGTGCTTGAAGCTGCACAGGGAAAGAGAGAGGATATTCCTCTTGCACTTGTTCCGCTGGTGATGCTTGGGACATGGATTACTCATCTTTTCGGCGGAAGTGCAGGCAGAGAGGGAGTTGCAGTTCAGATAGGAGCGACATTATCTAATTGGTTTGCACGCAGATTTAAGTTTGATAATGATAATGCAAAGATTCTGCTTATAGCAGGAATGGCGGCAGGCTTTGGAGGGCTGTTTCAGACACCGTTTGCGGCTGTGTTTTTTGCAATGGAGGTTGTCATAACGGGAAAAATGCTGTATCAGGCATTTCTGCCATCACTGATAGCAGCAGTTACAGCATCAAAGGTTTCTCATGCATTATGTCTGGAAAAATTTGAAGTGCCGTTTAAACAGACGGTTGATATGTCAGAACCGAAGATATTATTTTACCTTGTTGTTCTTGGAGTGCTTTTTGGTCTTGCAGGGCGTTTGTTTTCAGTATTGTTAAAAAAAGCAAAAGTGTTTATGGGGGAAAAGTTTAAAAATCCATATAAAAGGATAGGATTAGTTTCAATCCCGCTTGCGATAATTCTTTTTGTACTTTGGAACGGCCGTTACTGTGGGCTTGGAACAAACCTTATATCCCAGACATTTGCGGGACAGGATATTTATATTTTTGACTGGCTTATAAAGCTGCTTTTGACTGTGCTTACATTGTCAATCGGATTTCAGGGCGGCGAGGTCACACCATTATTTTCTATCGGCGCAACGCTCGGCTATTGTCTTGGCAATCTGTTTGGTATTTCCCCTGTCCTGTGTGGTGCACTTGGGTATGCCGCTGTCTTTGGAAGTGCGACAAATACAGTAATCGCACCGTTTCTCATAGGGGTTGAAGTTTTTGGAACGGGTAACTGCCTTGCTTTTGTGCTGGTGTGCAGCATTGCATATATTGTAAATGGTAATCGCTGTATTTATGGTGCACAAGGGATTTCCTACCAGTAATTCTGTGCGAATTGAATAAATGTCTGCATTTGTGATGTGATATATCGTCCCTTTTTCCACACTATACCGATATCGGTTTTGAGGGGTGGTTGCAATGGGATAGCTTTATATTTGGGAAGTCCGGCAACAACACTTTCATACAGGAAACAGCCACAATTTCCGTTTCTTATAAAATTTATAGTTGTGTAAAGCTGGCTTCCCTGCATTACGATATTTGGTTTTATATTATTTGTATCAAACCTTGACTTGAGAAGATTATTCTGAACTGAATCTTTGTTAAAAAGAATCACATTTTCACCATCAATATCTGACATTTCTATATAAGGTTTATCTGCGAGTCTGTGTTTTGGTGATACACAAAATACAAGCTGGTCATGTAAAAGAACACGACTGTCGAGGCGGTCGATATTGTACATTTCCATATTTATAAGGGCAATGTCCAGTTCATCGTGCAGTATCATATCACAGGCACGCACTGAACCATATTCTTCAAGAGTGACATTAGCATCAGGATTAGCATCAAGATAAGCATCCAGCATACCGGGAAAGAATATACTGCTTAGAATAGGTGGTATTCCTATGCGGATAGCGCGTGTAGGCTTTCCATGGTTATCCATCTCATATTGCATTTCATTGCAGTACTGCAGAATATATGCAGCCTTTTCATAAAAGATTTCACCATCAGTTGTCAGACTTAATTTATTATTATTTCTATTGAATAAAACAATTCCAAATTCATTTTCTAATTCTTTTATCGCTAATGAAATAGCCGGTTGTGTAACAAACAGTTCATTTGCTGCACCTGTAAGACTGTGACAGCGGCATGCAGAACAGAAATACTTTAATTGTATGAGTGTCATTTGTTTATGCTCTCTTTCTAATATACTTTATATTTATTATATCATAAAAAATATTTATTGAAAAATAAATTTCATTAAATGGACAAATAGTATACCCTGAGATAAACTATAGTCAGAAAGAAAAATTGTGGTTGTGAAATTTACTATAGAAGATAAGAGGAGGAGGAATATGGATGCTTCGGTAATTACATTATTATTTTTAATTTTTGCCATTGTAAGTTTTATTCTTGAAAAGATTCCATTGGGACTGACAGCCACTATTGTGGCACTTGGACTTAACCTTACCGGAGTGCTTGATACTGCTGCAACATTTAAGGGATATGTAAACAGCAATGTTATTTTATGTGTTGGGATGTTCGTAGTGGGACAGGCATTGTTTGAAACAGGTATGGCAAATAAGATGGGTGGCATTGTTATCAGATTTGCAAAGTCAGAGAGAATTTTAATTGCAGCGATAATGGTCATTGTGGGTGTTATGTCAGGATTTTTGTCAAATACCGGTACGGCAGCAGTTCTTATTCCGGTTGTCTGTGGAATAGCGGATGAGGCCGGTTATTCAAGAAGCCGTTTGCTTATGCCGCTTGTGTTTGCAGCCGCTCTTGGTGGAAACATTTCAATCATAGGTGCACCCGGAAATCTTATGGGCGTAAATGCTTTGCAGGAACTTGGATTAAAGACGGGATTTTTTATGTATGCACCGATAGGTATTCCGATGTTGATCGCAGGAATCGTGTATTTTGTCTTTTTTGGATATCGGCTGCTGCCTGACAGGGATACCGGTATGGCAGTGGAGCAGGCATCAGATAAGAAAGATTTCAGTGATGTACCAAAATGGAAACAGGTTACATCTGTAGTAATCTTAATTCTTGTAATACTTGCTATGATATTTGAAAAATATATAGGTGTTGAAATTCAGGTATCAGCCTGTATGGGAGCCTGTCTTTTGGTTCTATCCGGAGTGATTTCGGAGGAAGCTGCATTAAAGTCGATCGACCTGAAAGTTGTATTATTGTTTGGCGGTTCACTCGCACTTGCCAGTGCACTTGATTCTACTGGGGCAGGTACAATGATAGCAGATAAGATTGTTGGACTGCTTGGAGATGAACCAGAACCGCTTATTCTTTTATTGGCAATATTTATAGTAACCTGCGTGCTGACTAATTTTATGTCAAATACGGCAACAACGGCACTTATGGTTTCAATCTCGGTTTCACTGGCAAAAAGTCTTGGTGCTGATCCGAGAGCCGTAGTAATAGCGACTGTCATAGCAGGCTCATGTGCTTATGCAACACCTATAGGAATGCCGGCGAATACTATGGTAGTCGGTCTTGGCGGGTATAAGTTCAAGGATTATGTAAAATCAGGCCTGCCATTGATAATCATATCATTTATTTTATGTATGGTATTGTTACCGATATTATTTCCGTTTTATCCATGATAGTGTTATGGGCAAGTAGCAGAGAGGATTACGAGTATCCGCTTGACATGGATGAAACTGGTATATTTGCAGAGATACAAGGTTTGTGCCTGTGCACACTTGACACAGACCTTGATATACAAAAAAATGTGTGCAGAAATGAGGGTTAAAATGGAAGAAAAAAAGGTGAAACAGGTAATGAAATTAACAGATATGATAGCAGATTTTGTCGGATATATTGGCAAAAAACTGCCTGATGATGTGGTAGCAAAATTGGAGGAACTTGCCTCAAAGGAGGATGCGGCACTTCCAAAGGTCTTGTATGAGACAATGACAAAAAATCAGAAACTTGCTGTTGAGTTAGATCGTCCAAGCTGTCAGGATACAGGTGTTTTGCAGTTCTGGCTCAGATGTGGAACAAACTTTCCATATATCAATGAACTTGAGGAACTTTTGACGGACGCAGTTGTTAAGGCAACATTTGCAACACCTTTGAGACACAATTCAGTGCAGACATTTGATGAGTACAACACAAAGAAAAATGTCGGAAAAGGAACACCGACTGTATGGTGGGATATTGTTCCAAACAGTGATACATGTGAGATTTATGCATATATGGCAGGTGGCGGCTGCACACTTCCGGGAAAAGCAATGGTGCTTATGCCTGGTGCGGGTTACGAAGGCATTACTGATTTTGTTTTGGATCAGATGACAACTTATGGCTTGAATGCATGTCCTCCACTGCTTGTCGGAGTCGGAGTTGGAACTTCTGTGGAAACGGCAGCATTAAATTCAAAGAAAGCCCTGATGCGTCCTATAGGTTCTCATAATGAAAATGAGAATGCGGCAAAGATGGAGAAGCTGTTAGAGGATGGCATTAATGCAATAGGTCTTGGTCCTCAGGGAATGGGAGGTAAATACTCAGTTATGGGAGTAAATATCGAAAATACAGCCCGCCATCCGTCAACGATCGGAGTTGCGGTAAATGTCGGCTGCTGGTCACACCGAAGGGGACATATAGTAATAGATAGTGATCTTAATGTAACATGTGATACACATTCCGCTTGGGAATACAATAAATAGGAGGGCGAACTGATGATTGAGATAAGAGGAGATAAAAAGGTTCTTATAACACCGGTAACGAAAGAAGATATTGAGGATATAAAGATTGGTGATATTGTATGGCTTGACGGAGATTTAATGACCTGTCGTGATGTTGCACACAGAAGGTTAGTGGAGTATGGAAGAGAACTTCCATATGATATAAAGGACAAGGCAATCTTTCACGCAGGACCGATTGTGCGTAAGATAGAGGGCGAAGATGATAAGTATGAGATGGTATCGGTAGGTCCGACAACATCTATGAGAATGGAAAAGTTTGAGTATGAATTTACCAAGGAAACAGGTGTGAGGATTATTGTTGGAAAAGGTGGCATGGGTGCGAATACAGAACGAGCTTGTAAAGAATTTGGGGCATTGCACTGTGTCTTTCCGGCTGGATGTGCTGTAGTTGCCGCAACGGAGGTTGAGTATATAGCAGAGCATCATTGGGACGAACTTGGTATGCCGGAGACTTTATGGTGCTGTAAAGTAAAGGAGTTTGGTCCGCTTATCGTATCAATAGACTCACAGGGCAGAAATCTTTTTGAGGAACAGAAAGTAATATATAATGAAAGAAAAGAGGCAGAAAAGCAGAAGATATATCCGGAGGTAAGATTTATAAAGTAATCTAAGGTAAGATTTTTAGCTTAAATACAAAAATGAGCAGGTGATTTTTGATTATCTGCTCATTTTTTTGCTTATTGACATTATAAAAATATATTCCTCACAGTAATTTGCTATAATATTCCATTAAAACGGATATTTTCGGCTTTTGGTATTGCAAACGGTTGTAGTCTTTTGACATTTGTTTTTTTGGTGATAATATAAAGTAGAAAAAAAGCAGTTATTGCTAATACAAAACAAGGAGATAAAAATGAGGAATTCAATGTCAAGAAGAATTATGGCATTTCTATTGATGCTTTTAGTAGTATTTGTTTTATCAATAGGTGCAAGTGCCATAACGAATGTGGGCGTAAAAACGTCAGTAAAAACAGTAACAGACTCATATTTGGAGATGGAGAGTGAACTCGTAAAGGTACAGACCGATGTTGAAACTATAGAAAGTTACACAAAGATCATGAGTATTGAGATTTCAGGAACTACTTATATGATGACAAAAGGTTTTGAAGATGATTTTGAGACAGGCAAAAGCGATATTAAAAACATGGCGGCTGCATGTCAGAATTTAGATGAAAAAAATCTTCTTAAAAAGTTTCAGACTTGGGAAAAGTATGTGGAAATGTATTATGAGCGTTCGCAGACAATGCGTAAGCAGTATTTGTCAGAAGATACTTCAAATCTATATCTTTCATATGCACTTGTAAAAGATGCAAGACTTAAAATGAAAGCTGCGAGCGAAAGTTTTCAAAATACATTAAAAGCATGTATAAGCACACAAAAAGACAAAGTTGAATCAGATCTGGCTCGTGTAGGCTGGATTACAAGAGTTTCAGTCGGGCTGTTTTTGATAGTGTGTGTATTGATAGTCTTTATGGTTATCCATACTATCACAGTTCCAATGAAAAATGGTAATGAGAAACTCGAAGAGATGTTAAATGACATTGAACATTCAAAAGGAGATCTGTCATTACGAATCCCAAAGAAATATTCTGATGAATATGGAAAAATGGTCGATGGTGTAAATCTTTTTATTCAGGCATTGCAGAATATTATGATATCTATAAGAGATAATTCCATGAAGCTCAATGATGTTTCTGAGCATATCGGGCAGAAGATAACTTCCTGCAATGGTTCTGCAAATGATATTTCGGCTGTTATGGAAGAGTTATCGGCAAGTATGCATGAGATAACATTGACATTAGACCGGTTTAAGGAAAATGCGCAGACGGTACTTTCTGCTGCTGACGAGATTACAGCATGTGCACAGTCGGGTGATGACATGGTCAGACAGATAAATGTGAGGGCAGAAGATATAAGCGAAAAGACAAAACATAATAAAATGGATGCCGGACAGGTTGTCTCAGAGATGGAAAAGAGCATGGGCAAGGCAATCTCAGACAGCGAGTCGGTAAAGAAGATTCAGGAACTTACCGAAAAAATTCTTGGTATATCAAGTCAGACAAATCTGCTGGCATTGAATGCGTCAATCGAGGCTGCAAGAGCAGGAGAGGCGGGAAAAGGTTTTGCGGTTGTTGCTGATGAGATAAGGGTTCTCGCGGATGATACAAGGCAGACGGCAAACGATATCCAGAATATAAGCGGGATAGTTGTAGGTTCTGTAGAGGAACTTATATCTAAATCAACAGGACTTATGAATTACATATCAGAAAATATATTGAATGAATTTGATGAATTTGTTGACATGGCAGATCAATATAAGGACGATGCAGGATATATGCAGCAGTTGTTATCGACATTTAGCGGACACTCATACAAATTAAGGGACATAGCTAATTCTCTGGCAGGTGATGTTGATACAGTCGCAACAACAGTAAGTGAGTGTTCTACAGGTGTCACAGATGCTTCGGGCAACATAAACCTTTTGGTAGGTGAAGTTGGCGAGATAGTTGAAGATGTAGAAGTTAATCATGAGGTAGTGAGTGAACTTGGAAATGAAGTAGGAAGATTTAAAGTTCTTGAGGAAGACGAAAACGGAAAGCAACAAAGAGCAGTATGATCAATTGTTGTATGCAGATAAAAATGATGCAAGGGTCAAAATCAGATAAAAATGCAGCAATCTGTTATATTGGTTAGGTGCAAAATAGCTTTTGATACAGGCATTATAAAAATTTTAGGTGCAAAAGTTATGCACAGAAATGAGGAAAATATGAAGAAACAAATGAAAATATTATGTGCGTGTTTTCTGTCAGTTGTTCTTTCAATCACGACTATCGGATGTGGACAGAAAAATAGTGCAGATAAAAGCTCGAAAACAGACAATATCAACACACAGACAAAAGATACGGATATTTCAGCAGACATATCATTATGGACATTTCCTTTAGGAACATGGGCAGATAAAGCGACAGTGTCAAAGGTTATTAAAAAGTTTAATGAGAAATATCCTAATATCAATGTCGAATTTAAGGCACTTGACTATGATACCGGAGATGCTGTGATAGAAAAGGCAATAAAGCAGAAACAGGCTCCTGACATAGTTCTTGAGGGACCTGAGCGACTTGTAAGTAACTGGGGTGACAATGGTTATCTTATAAACCTTAATGATATGTGGACTGATGATGTTGTAAGTGATGTTGTTAAAAATAATACATCAGTATTGGCAGCCTGTATCGGCAGTGACGGTAATTATTATGAATATCCTCTTTGCATGAACACACATTGTATGGCGGTAAACAAAGAATTATTTGAGAAGTCCGGTGCAATGAAATATATAGATCAAAAGAAACGTACATGGACAACAGAGGGATTTCAAAAGGCACTGAAGGCTTTGAAAGCATATGGTGTAAAGAAAACAGGAGTCGTATATTGCGGAGGTCAGGGCGGAGATCAGGGAACAAGGGCCCTTGCAATGAATCTCTATAGTGCAAAATTTACTAATGGAACATATACACAGTGGACAATGGACAGCAGTGCGGGTATTAGTGGAATACAACAGTTAGTTGACTGGGTAAATGCAGGTCTGTTAAGTTATGATCCTAATATAGTTGCCGCAGATGAGTTAAGTATGTTTGCTTCAAAAAAAGTTGCCATGACATTTTGCTGGAATGCCTCAAACCGGGTAAATTATGCGTCAGAAATTGATTTTACACCTTATGCCGTAGCATTTCCATCAGATGATGGTGTACCGGAACTTGCAGGCGGACTGCCGGGATTCTGTGTATTTAACAATGAGGATGAAAACCGTCAGAAAGCAGCTAAGATATTTATTTCTTATTTATGTAATGATTCAGAACAGGGGGCTGAGAGTATAAGAATGTCCGGCTTCTTCCCTGTGAAAGCATCAAGCGGAGATGTTTATAAGGGTACGGATAATGAGAAGGTCATGCAGGAATTTTCTTCCATGATGAAATATCTTGGAGATTATTATAATGTTGCCCCCGGCTGGGCAGAGCAGAGAACTGCATGGTGGATGATGTTACAGAAAGTGTTCGCAGGAAAAAATGTCAGTCAGGAAGTAAAGGCATATACAAAAACCTGCAATAAGGCAACGGATAAGGCGCTTAAAGAATAATTATTATAGAACACACAGATGGAATAATGGAGGTATTATGGATAGGCATATTTTTTCATGAGCAGCGTTCATTCTGAAAATATAAAATAAGGACAGATATCAATATGATAATATCTGTCCGTGAACTGTTGCGAAAAATTATTTCTTTGAAAGATAATCATTTACATTGGCTACGAGCTCATCAGCGTTAAGTCCGTGAACCATAGCTGCTTCTTCAAGGGACTCACCCTGAGCTGATGGGCAGCCGATACAATGCATACCTGATGCCATAAGGATTGCTGCGATGCCTGCGTCTATTTTGAGCATGTCAGCGATTATCATATCTTTAGAAATTCTCTCTGTCATAATATCTGATCTCCTTTTAAAAAAGTTAAAATAAAAACGAAAAAGCCACTGTATAGGAGAAAACTCCTTTGTCAGCAGCTTTATTTTACATAAAGTAAAAAAATTCGTCAATAGGAAACAAGTTCCTGTTTAAATTACTCCTGTGAAATAGCACCTGAAGGGCATGTTCCTGCACAAGCACCACACTCGATACATGTATCTGCATCGATCTGGTAATGAGCATCTCCTTCTGAAATAGCGCCTACTGGACATCCACCAGCGCAAGCACCACAGCTAACACAATCATCACTAATTACATATGCCATTTTAATTGTCCTCCCTTATTGATTTTGTGAATTCATTATAACGCAGATTTTTCTTTTTGGCAACCCCTGAAAGCACTGAAAATAAAGGAAAAATGGTTAGTTTAAGTGAACTTGAGGTAGGCTTATACAAGCTTCTGTAAAGCATCATTTTTGATGAGTGGTTCAAAGTGTTCTTCAAAATATGAGATGCCAGCGGAAGTGTTTTTTAGCTGAGTTCCATATTCGCTTGTCAAATTACAGATTTTGTTAAAAGCTTCAGGTGAAAGTTCACCCTGCTGCATTATAAGTATATAATTTCCTTTTTTATCATCTTTATACAATGTATTAGAACTTTTATATAAATTACAGATAATGTCTGCAAGTTCAGATACATCATTTAATGAATTAAAAGAAAATATCTTTGAGTTATTTGATAATATTTTTTGGCCTGTTGTTTTTGGACGTGGTTCTTTGCTCAATGCTTCGGACAGAGAAATAAAGTCTGTATTTTCTTCATATGAAGGTGGCTGTGAAAATGGTATCGTTTCATCATCATCTGGATTTATATTGCCGGCAAGTTCATATATGTCATCATCATCGTCATCATATTCATCGTCAAAAGTATATTCGCTGACCTGTTCATAATCGGAACTGTCAGGATCGTCAGAAAATGTTGAAAATCTTGTATCAAGTTCATCCGGATCTTCGACTTTGGTTATGAGTAATACCAAGGTGTCGGGATACATAGGGATAGCCTCTATCATAAGTGGGATATTTTCCGCATCAAAACCGAATTCATAGGATGCCTGCTGCACCATGTCACGAAATAGAGCCTTGGCTTTATCTGTTCCGTATGCAAGTTCGCTGATACGAAGTTCTCTGTCGGATAAGTCTTTTTTGTTGAGTGTACAACGGATTTGATTGTCATTTATTTTTTCGATTCGCATAGGCTCACTCCCTTTCTAAAAATAATCAATATTAATAAAAATCTTTATAGTTAAATTATAGGTTAATATTGGTTGTAAGTCAATAATTTAAGGTTTATCTGACATTGTTATTATCGGAGGTTTATGGAAAAAAATCACCATTTATCTATTTATATGATTTAAAGGATTCGAGGGTGATTTAGTGATTGTGAGTTTGGTGCTTTTTTTAATAAATTTAGTGTATTGTATATATGTTAAGATAATATTATCATTTGTAATAAATGTATAATAAATACTGGATTTTTTTTGAAAAATTTGCTTATATTTTCAGAAAATGATTAAAAATGATAAAAGTGTGAAATTTTTTATGCATATTAGTAAAAAAAGTGAAGTCAGTTTTGTTGAAAATACGGTGATTTAAGTGTTGAAATTATGAAAGACACCATCATATAATAGTCAGCACAGAGACACGATTTGATGTTTTGGGGGGTGAGTTTATAGGAAGAGTAGAGTAAGATGAATTATCAATGATACATTAAATTAGTTTGTTAAAAATACAAGACGGTTGAGCGGCAATGATATGAATTTTACCAGGTGTTTATAAAATCGTTGCTCTGAATACAAAATAAAAATATTTAATAGGAAAATGATAACATATCACATGAAAATTTAAAGAAACAAATAACGCAAGTAGCGGTCATGTATCTTATTAGAGATTCTGGAGGTTGGTAAAATTGAGGGATGATTCAGAAAGGCTGAGGGAAATGACAGTATCATGGATTTTGGACGAAGCTGTTAAGTGGAGCTTGTTTGGGGTTAAGGTTAAAATCGATGGTCAGTTTTATTCAGGTAGGGATTCTGAAATAATTGAAAATGTCAAAGAGAACAATTACTATATGGAAAACTATGTAAGTGATAATAATGGTAAGATTGTGCAGGTCGAATTTGACCGTCTTTAAATATGTACAGGGATTGTCCATAATAAGCTTTAGTAAAAAATGTTGAAAAAATTTAAAAGAACATAATGGGAACTTAAAAAATTTAGGAGAGGGAAAAGTCTGAATCCGTTGCTGGTCGCACATAGTGTGGAAAGCAGCCGGTTCCTCTCCTGATTAGATCGATTTTTCACATGTATCTTTACTGGAAAAAAGTTAAGTGATATACTGATATAAAAGAACATTGCGTGTTGAGAAAGGGTTCTGTATATGAAAAATAAACGATTATTTTTTTCAGTTTTGGTTACATTTGGAGTTGTGATCTTATTGATCATATTTTATTTTATAAAGAAAAATATGCCTTGCAAAGATTATATGAGTCTTGCAAAATATTATGGAAATGATGGCAATGGTTATACAGTTGTACTTGAGGACAAGATAAATGAGGAGCAGGCATTATATCTGAAAGGTCAGGTTTATCTTGATTACAATCTTGTGTCGGATACATTAAATAAAAGGTTTTACTGGGATTCAAATGAAAACCTTTTAATTTATACAACAGCTACATCTGTTATTACTACTCATATTGACAGTAATAAATATATGATAAACAAAAGTACGAGCAATAAAGATTATACTATAGCAAAACTTAAAGATAATAAACTTTATATTGCGCTTGACTTTGTAAAAGATTATACGGCATTGTCCTATAAGATATATAAGAAACCGAACAGGGTTGTCTTAAAATATGAATTTGGAAATAAGCAGAAGTGGATACAGGCTGAGGAAGATACTAAACTCAGATTTGAGCCTAGTATAAAGAGTCCGATACTTATAGACATAAAAAAAGAGGAAAAATTCAGGCTTCTTGAAGATGATTCGGAAGAAAGCGGATTTGATAAAGTCGTTTCGGACAGTGGAGTTATAGGTTATGTGAAAGTATCATCACTTGGAAAGGCTTATGATTATACACCTAAGACGGATTTTGTGGAGGAAAAATATCCTCATACATTGTTGGGAGAAAAGGTGAATCTTTTATGGCATCAGGTTACAAATCAGACTGCAAACACTACACTGACGAATGTTATTTCAGATACAAAAGATGTAAATGTTATAGCACCGACATGGTTTGCAACGAGTGATAATAACGGTAATATATCATCAATTGCAAGCTATGATTATGTTGACAAGGCTCATTCAATGGGACTTCAGGTGTGGGGGCTTTGTGATGATTTTTCTCCAAATATGAAGATTGGAAATGTGCTTGGCAGAACGAGCAGGAGAGAGAGATTAGAGAAAAATCTTATTGCTGAGGCTATAAGATACAGTCTTGATGGAATAAACATTGATTTTGAAAATGTAAAGGCGAAAAATGGCGATGATTTTATACAGTTTGTAAGGGAACTTGGTATAATGTGCCGGAATAACGGAATTATTCTTTCTATAGATAATTATCCCCCGGCAGAGTATTCGGCATATTATGACAGAAGGGAGCAGGCAGCAGTAGCAGATTATGTTATCACTATGGCATATGATGAATATTATTCAGGCTCTAAGGAGGCAGGACCGGTTTCTTCAATAAGTTATGTGAAGAATTCTGTTAAGAATATATTGAAAGAAGTTCCGGCAGAGCAGTCGGTGATAGGACTTCCATTTTATTCAAGGATGTGGAAAGAGTCCACAGAGTCCGGCGAGGTGAAACTTACTTCAGAGGCATGCTCGATGAAATACGCGGAGGAACTTGTGACAGATGCAAAGGCGGATGTTACATGGGATGAGGAGCGTGGACTTGAATATGCTGAGTACACAAAGGATGGAGTTTTACATAAGATATGGCTTGAAAATGCCAGGTCACTTGGACTTAAATTAAAGGAAGTAAGTTCGGGAAATATGGCTGGAGTTGCTTTTTGGAAAGCTGGTATGGAAAAGAAAAATGTCTGGGATACGATAGAAAAATATATAGTACAGTAGCAGTTTGTCATAATTTGCAATAAACTGCATATATATAGCTGATAAGTATTTTTAGGGCATATATATGAATTTATTGAAGAAAAGTTTTATTGTTGTATTATGTGTATGTGTTGTGGCAGCAGGAGGATTTTTCAGCAGGCAGATGATAAGAAGGATTCCGGTATTTAAGAACAGTGATAAAAAAACGATAGTGATAGATCCGGGACATGGGGGAAGTGATCCCGGAAAGGTCGGTATAGACGGTTCGCTTGAAAAAGATATAAATCTTGCTATATCAATGTATCTTAAAAAAGAACTTGAGAGTAAAAAATATAAAGTTGTTATGACGAGAGAAAAAGATGAAGGTCTTTACAGTGAAGGAGATACAAATAAAAAAATAGCTGACCTGAACAAAAGAGTTGAGATTATGAATGGCTCAGATGCGGCACTTGTGGTCAGTGTACATCAGAACAGCTTTACCGGTGAGAGTTCTAAGGGGGCGCAGGTATTTTATCACAGTGCTTCCAAGGAGGGAAAAGAGTTTGCAGGTATAATGCAGAAAGAGATAGCAGCATGTATAGGTGATGGTAATAATCGTGTAGAGAAGGCTAATTCAGATTATTATATATTAAGAAAGAGTGTTCCGACTGCTGTTATTGTAGAATGTGGTTTTTTATCAAATTCGCAGGAGGCAGCACTTTTGTCTGACAGTGGGTATCAGAAGAAGATGGCAGGAGCTATTGCTAAGGGGGTATACGAATATATTCAGAAGGAGGCTCATTAAGATGAGTGAAGATATAGATACAAAAGTTATAAAGATTGATCCTGAAGTGTTTGATGACAGCGAACTTCATGAGGCATGTGAAATCTTAAAAAGAAACGGACTTGTCGCTTTCCCTACGGAGACGGTTTATGGTCTGGGAGGTGATGCTATGCATAAGGAGGCATCTGCAAAGATATATGCCGCAAAGGGAAGACCGTCAGATAATCCTCTTATAGTTCATATAGCAGATGAGGACAGTCTTAATGACATAGCAGGAGAAGTGCCTGAAAATGCCGTAAAACTTATGGATGCATTTTGGCCGGGACCGATGACTCTTATATTTAAAAAGACAGATAAGGTTCCATATTCTACTACTGGAGGGTTAGATACTGTTGCTGTGAGAATGCCGAGTCATCCGGTTGCAAGAGAACTTATAAGACAATCAGGAGTTTATATTGCAGCACCAAGTGCAAATACTTCAGGCAGACCAAGTCCTACGAAAGCAGAGCATGTTATCGAAGATCTGTCAGGTAAGATAGATATGATAATTGATGGGGGAAGTGTCGGCATTGGGCTTGAATCAACCATTGTGGATGTCAGTGAGGAAGTCCCTGTTATTTTAAGACCGGGTTATATCACAAAGAAGATGCTTGAGGAGGTTGTTGGAGAGGTCAAAGTTGATCCTGCGATCATAGGAGATAAACCTAAGAAAAATATTGTCGCAAAAGCTCCGGGGATGAAGTACCGTCATTATGCTCCGAAGGGAGATATGACTATTGTCGAGGGAGATATTGATAAGGTTATCCAAACGATAAATGAACTTGCAAAACAAAAACTTGACGAGGGAAGTAAAGTTGCGGTTATTGCGACAGATGAAACAAAGGGAGAATATAAGTACGGTATCGTAAAAAGTATCGGTTCAAGAAAAACTGAAGGTTCCATTGCAGCAGGTTTATATGATATACTGAGAGATATGGATCATATTGGAGCACAGTATATATTTGCTGAAAGCTTTAGTGATGACAGACTTGGAGGAGCTATAATGAACAGAATGATAAAAGCAGCCGGTCATCATCTGATCCATGTATAATATAACATATAAAAATATGGCGAAATGTTAAACAATAGAGGATTGTGTGACAGATTGTGAAATAGAAGGAGAAGTATATGAAAAGCTATGACAAAGTAATATTTGTAAGCAAAGGAAATACTTTCAGCAGTCCGCTTGTAGAAGCTATTTATAGAATGAAAGCTCCAAACTGGCTTCCAAATTCTATATCCAGAGGGACGGTTGTGTTGTTTTCTGAACCAATAAATCCAAAAGTAAATGTTCTTCTTAGCAGTCATGATATGAATATAAGCAATCATGAAAATTCAAAGCAGCTTATACAAGAAGATATAACGCAAGATACACTTTTGCTTACCATGACATTTAGTGATAAATTAAAAGTTATCGAGGATCTTGGCGTATCAAAAAATGTGTATACAATAGGTGAATATATCGAGGATGATGCGGATATATCGGATCCATTTGATCCGGATGAAACTTTGTATGATAAATTTTTTGAGGAAGTTTCAGAAAAAATTGAGAAAGTGATATTGCATATGGAAGCAGAATATCATGAAAATGAAGATTCTGCTGTAAATACAAATAATTAAAATGTGGAGGTTGAACAACAGGTGAAACAAACTTATAAAAAATTACAAAAAACTACAGTTTTTTATAATTTAAAGAGAGGTAGCCCATATGATAAAAACAATTCGAGTGATGTTAGTGCCAAATAATAAACAGAAAACTAAATTATTCCAATATGCTAACACCGCCA
>NZ_JAHLQE010000025.1 GCF_018918235.1 Eubacterium sp. MSJ-13 | reverse complement strand
TCATCAGCACCTAATTTTAGATATTTTACCTGTCTACTTGACAAGGGGCATATCACTTATCTGTTCAAGGGATGGATGCTTTTAGTGATATTGGGGAGTAAAAGTGATTTCCATAATGTGGCTATTAAAATTGAATAAAATTGTTAAATATGAATTATTCTTTACATCCCAAAATGTATGCTTAGTATAAGTGAAAATATAAAAAATGTAAAGAAAAAGAGTGTTTGTAATAAATTGAATTATTAGTTATGTTTTATTATTAGGTATAATATTACACCAAATAAATCATAATTAACTATTGACATTAGACATAAAAGTGATATACTAAATTCAAACATTCAAGAAAACGAATGTAGAATGAAACAAAAGAAAATAGTGATTATTATACACTATAGAAAGGGGTGAAAAAATGAACCAGTTCAAATTAACTTTTCAGTTGGAAAAACCATTTTTGCCAAACAGTTTGGAACGACTTATGATTAGTTTTTTTAAAGAGGCAACATTAAATTATTCAGAAGAATTTCATATGAGCCTTTACGACAAGAGCAAATCTATCATGAAAGGTTATACATTTTCGTATTATCTTCCAAATGCAAAGTTTCAAAAAGAACAGATTTCACTGGGGATGCCTTATTTTGAGGTATTCTTTAGTGACGCTGATCTTGCGGAAAGCATACAGTTGCTCAATTCTTTCAAGACTATGTATGGAAAAAGTTATCCGATGAACTGTAATTATATGAAACTTGTGTCTATCACTGCACAAAAGCGAAAGGAGATAAAGGATTCCGAGATTGTTGTAAAAATGTTGAGTTCCCTTATTGTAAGGAGACATAATTCAGATGACAATTCCGATATTTATTACACTTATAAGGATGATGAATTTGGAGAAGTTTTGAGAGAAAATATTGATTTCATGCTGAAAAAACTTGATGTACCGATTTCAACAGATGGATTTTCGATTGTTCCCATAAAAGGAAAGAAGGTGGTTCAGAGTGTGTTTGAACATATGATAGATGCCAATATAGGAATTTATAAATTGACGGGTACACCTGAACTTTTGAACTTTTTGTATATGGCAGGATTGGGATGCAGAAGGTCAGAAGGGCATGGAAAATTTGAAATCGTTATGTAGAGGGGAGTGAAATATTTGGAGCCAATCAGGATTACAAAAGGTGATTTCCTGAAAAATGCAGGTATTGTAGGGATGTATAATATGCTTCATGTTTTAAATGCCAGAGAAGGAGAGGAAGGTGATTTTTGGCTGGATGAAGAAGAACAGGTACTTTGCATAAGTAGTGAGTTTGCATTAAATGCAGACTGGACAGATATGTATTTTAAGGCATTTGTAAAAATTTATGGTCCAATGTGTACATATCAGGAAATTATAAATAGGATTGAAAAATGTAAAGGAGTTATAGAAAAAGGAGATGGTATAGAAAAAAACAGCAGTATAAAAGATGACTTGAAATATATTACAGATAAGATGTTGTCTAATAGCTATAAAAGTGGTTTTGCAAACATTCGTGACAGAATTAAAAATCCAGAAGTATATGAGAATCTTAAAAGTAAAAAAATAAATGTGAAAATGGAGCCTGATGAGATACTGAAAAGATTGTCAGAACTTGAAGATTTTTTGGAACAGCCATTGTGCAGGGAAACTTTTTGTATGAAAAGTATAATCTACAACTACATAAATCGTTTTTGGAATGGCAAGAGTTTTTTGCTTAGGGCAAATGCAGCAAAAGATATGCGTGAGATGTTTGAAAAAGATTTTTCAAAACCTTTAAAAGATTATCTGCAAAAATCGCATGAAAAAGCTAAGGAATATTGTATTGAATGTAATACTCTGATAGACAGTAAAGAAAAGATTTCAATTGCCTTTATGAATGATATGGCAGATGACCTTTCAAGAAAGCGTTCAGCATTTTGGAACTGCAAAGTTGATGCATATATATGTCCTTTATGTGCCTATCTGTATGCACTTGTTCCTTTGGGCTTCCGGCTGGTTGGAAATAAGTTTGTTTTTCAAAATATAGATTATAATATTAAGGCATTGACTGCTGTTAATAAAACGGGAAAAGTTGTACTACAAGAGAGTGCAAAGCATAGTGAAGAAAAATATACTACATGGGTTGCAAGGACTTTAAATACAATATTTGAATTAAAGATTAAAGAGCTTAACAATATACCTGTGATACTAAGAGGAACAAATGCAGAAGACACTTATATTTTTAATATATTATATAAAGATATTCTAAATGTTCTTAAAGATGATAAGATAATGGAATATTTAGAAAAATTATCAGAACATCCAAATGTGAAGATAAAAAATGACTTTTTAAATGTGTATGAGAGCTCGATTGAAAATCTGATAAATTATAATAATCAGTACAGGCTTATAAACAGGCTTATTAAGGCAAGTATTGAAACAGAGAGTATTTTGAGCAGAGCAGTGCTTGTATTTAAGATTCAAATTACAACATTTATTATTATGCAAGGGGAAGGAGATAATACAGAAATGAATGTATGGTCTATGAGAAATAGCGGATATGAATTGAGAAAAGCAATTTTAGCCGCAAAAGGAGAAAAGTCTGATGAATGTATGAGAGGAACAATATACAGACTGACAAATGCACTTTCGGTAGGTAATACAGAGAGATTTATGGACATGATTATTAGGTTATATACATCTATGTCTAATAAGAAAGCAAATGGAGCAAAAGAAAATAAGGAACTTATTATTCCAAATGGTTTTGTTGATATGTTACAGGACAGAGAGAAATTCAATCAATATGGATATGCGTTTATTTTAGGATTAAAAGGAAGTCATTATGTAAGTAAGGAGGAAAATGAAAATGGATAATAAAGGCTTAACAATTACTATGATTTTTTTAGCAGAAAGTGCTAATTATGGAGAGGGTATCGGAAATATAACTACACTTAAAAAAATGACAAGAGGAAATTATGAACAGTATTCATATATTTCAAGGCAGGCTATGAGATACAGTCTTGTAAGGCAGTTAAAGTGGGATAATACGCCTGTTGACGGAAAAAGTGGTGTTGTGCAATTTGCGCCGTCAGCGACAATTAAAGATTATCCTGAAATCGATCTTTTTGGATATATGAAAACAACATCTAAGGAAGATGGAAAAAGTGAAAAAGGCGGAGCGGCAACTAGGAGTGCGGTAGTAAGACTTAGCAATGCGATTGCTCTTGAGCCGTATCAGAGTGACCTTGAATTTCTTACAAATATGGGAATGGCTAAGAGGGCTGGCTTAGAAAATGCAATAGCACAGAGTGAGATTCAGCGTTCATATTATACATATACGGTATCGATAGATTTAGATTGTGTTGGAGTGGATGGAGAGATATCTGTTCCGCAGGAGGAAAAGAGTAACAGGGTTAAAACATTATTAGACGGAATTGAATATCTCTATCGTGATATTAAAGGAAGACGAGAAAATATGAGTCCTCTCTTTATAATAGGAGGATGCTATGAGAGAAAAAATCCTTTCTTTGAAAATCAGATTAAATTTGACAATAATAAGTTAGGCGTAAAAAGGTTGGCAGAGATAGTAGATCAGAGTGAAGATATCAAGGCTAATACTGTTGTAGGATTGGCAGCAGATACATTTGAAAATGATACGGAGATTCGTGAAAAATTAAATGCTGATACAATAGGAAAAGCATTTGAGCAGTTGAAAAAGGAAGTTGATAAATATTATGGAGAAAGCAATTAGTAAAGCAATCAGACTACAGTGTTATCAGACGCTTGCAAATTATCGTAAACCGAGCAGCTTTATTATTAAAGAAACATATCCTTTGCCACCGTATTCTACAGTATCCGGAATGATTCATGCCATATGCGGATTTACGGAACTGCATAAAATGAAAATAAGTATTCAGGGATGTAATCAGGGAACGGTTTCAGAACTTTATACAAGATATTCTTTTAATGCAGGCAGTAAATATGAAGCGGGAAGACATCAGATATGTGTGAAAGACAGCGATAAAGAGTATGGTGTTTTTAAAGGAATTGCAAATGTGGAACTTGTCTGCGAAAACAGAATGGTTATACATATTGCACCGGAAAAGGATGAAGATTTTGATATAATTTATAAGTCACTTTTAGCACCGAAAAAATATCCTGCATTAGGAAGATATGAAGATTTGCTGGATATTGAAAGTGTTGATATTGTCAATATTCATCAGGAAGAAGAAGCAGAGCCTAAGATGGATATTTATATACCGGTTGGCCATTTTAAGGATGATAAAATTAGATCATCTGCAATCTACACACTTACAAAGGAATATGAAGTTATTAAAGGTGTGAGAAGATGGAAAAAAGATGGTGGAAAAGTAAAGGCATATTATTTTCCAAAGGGAGAAACAGTTCTTAATGCATATGTAGATGATTATGAAGGCAGCGAGACAGTTGTCGCATTTGCTTAGGCAAAATATAATAGACACATTTTGGAATGAAAATTTTACAGGAGGGATGGAAATGAATTTTTACGCAAAATCAAAAAAGCACATATTAAAATCAGATGAAAAAGAGAAAACTAAGAAAGAATATTCAGATTTAATAGATGAAATGGGCGATATACTTTCAAAAGCTGAGATTGTGGCATTGGAAAATGAGAAGAACAGTATCATTAACGATGTTTACGAAGAACAAAAAACACTTAGGGAACACTTAGATGAAACTATTAAATGTGCGGAAAAATTTTTTGAACAGTATGGAAAATATTTTACTGAAAAGGAAAAAAATCTTATTTATACTGCGTGCAGGTATCATGATGTTGGAAAGGCAAATCTGGTTTTTCAGGCAAATATATCTGATGATGACGATAAAAAGTATAAGGATATAAAACAAGTACCGCATGGTTTTCTTAGTGCACTTACTTTATCATTGGATGAATTACAAACAAAATTTGATGACATAACAAATGATGATTTTAGATGTCTTGTAACGGCAGTTTATTATCATCATACAAGATATGATGAATTTAAAGATGCTGAAATAAGAGAATTTTCAAATAAATATTTTAAAGACTGTTTTAATGAGTTTAGTGAAATAGGTGATTGGAAAACTAAAATTGGAAATCGTTGTGAACTTCTTTTTCGTAATTCAAATTTAGAGCCGAATTGTATGGTAAATGAAGATTTATGGCATGAATATATGCTTATAAAGGGTATGCTAAATAAATTTGACTGGACAGTGAGCAGTGGAAAAATTGAATCAGAGCAAAAGATTGATTTTGAAAAAAGGGAACTTATAAATAATATTAACAAAAAATATGGAAAAAATCTGAGAGCGGTTCAGCAGTATATGAAAGAAAAAGCAGACAACAATGTTGTCATAATCGCACCTACAGGTTCTGGAAAAACAGAAGCTGCATTATATTGGCTTAACGGAGAAAAAGGATTTTATACATTGCCGCTTAAAGTGTCCTCAAATGCAATATATAAAAGAATACGGGAAGAATATAACTTTAAAGATGTTGCACTGCTTCACTCTGAGAGTTTGCAAAAGTATATAGAGGAATCTGCTGATGAACAGGGAAAAGGTGATGAGGAAAAGTCTGCAAAAGAGAAGTTTGAAAAGACAAAAATGTTTAGTGCCCCGTTGACGATATCTACAGTAGATCAATTATTTTTATTTGTATATAAGGCATTGGGGACAGAAATAATGGCAGCGACATTGAAATATTCAAAAGTTATAATAGATGAAATACAGTCATATGAACCAAGAATTGTTGCGGCACTTATATATGGTTTAAAAACGATTTCACAGATGGGAGGAAAATTTGCTATTATGACAGCAACACTTCCACCGGTACTGCTTGATTTTATGAAAAAATATGGATTGATAAAAAATGAGACATATTGTTTTGGAGATTTTTCGGCAGAAAATGTGATGCAGAGACATATGATAAAATTATATAAACAGGAATTTGATTTGGAAGAAATCGCAGAGGAAGCAAAAACTAAAAAAGTCCTTGTTATATGCAACACTGTAAGAAAAGCACAAGAAACATATCGCTTGCTGGAAGAATATACAGACAATGTATATTCATTACACGCAAGATATATTAAAAAACACAGAAAAATGCTTGAAAAAAACATAATGCAGTTTTCGGAAAACAGAGAAAGTGCAGGGATATGGGTAACAACACAGATCGTAGAGGCAAGTCTTGACATAGACTTTGATATACTTTATACGGAAATGTGCACCGCAGACAGTTTGTTACAGCGTATGGGACGCTGCAACAGAAAAGGAAGATATATTCCATCAAAACCTAATATAAAAATTTATAAGACAGAAAATGCAAATAGACAAGTAAAAAACAGAACTGAAAACACGGGAATATATTATCGGGATTTATTTGAGCGTTCTTGGGAATGTCTGGGTGTTTATGAGAACCAGATATTTACTGAAGAACAGAAAATAAATTATATCAACGAAGTTTACGATACAGAAAAAATAGTAAATACTGAATATTATAAAGAAATAGAAGCATATCTTGAATATTTTGAGGGACTAAGTGTGAATGAACTAAGTAAAAGGGAAGTTCAGGAAAAATTCAGAATGATAAAGAGTGTGTCTGTGATGCCTGATAAAATTTACAATGAAAATGAGGATTTTATAGAAAAGTATCAGAGTGAAATATGCGACAGACATTTGGGTAAAGAAGCCAAAGGAATATTAAAAACAAAACTGGACGAATTGACTTTAAGTGTGACTTTATATAATAAATATTCAGAGGAAGGTATAGAAGGTGTTATCAAAAAAACAGATATTCATCATACAGATTTTGTGTACGATTTTGATGAGGAGACTGGAAAAGGTATCGGGTTATCGAAAACGGAGAGAGAAGGAAACATACTTTAACGCTGTCAAGGAAGTTCCACACTTCTATTGCGTAGAACAATAAGTGGTGGCTTGGAATTTGCCTGTATCAGGGGGGACAAGCCACTTTTGATATATTGTAATTGCAATATACAGTAGTGTTATCAGCAAGCAGCAGAGCGGATTGAGAATATCTGTTCACCTATCTGACAAAATAAAAGGGAGTGATATAAATGATAGATATATATACAGAGAAGAAAAATTCTAAGGACTGGATAATACAAAACGACCTTTATTTTAACTTAAACACTAGTAATGAGGAGATGACAGAAAGAGATATAAATCTTATAAAGCAGGCGGATGATGCTGTATTAACACCAGACAAGCATATTCAGACAAAGTATGGTTTGGGAACAATCCGAAATTTATCATCAGGCTGCAAAACCTTGTTAAATATTATAAAACATCCGGATAAGGTTGTGTGTGTAGAGGAATGTGGTCCTAATGTACTAAAAATAATATTTGAGATGGACAATATTAAGATATATATGTCAAGACCAAGTTTTGTTGATGTTTCGGATAATATAAAAATAAGGTTTAATGGTGACGAGATTGTGACAGGAAGTGCCGGGTATAGTGCATGGTGGAGTAAGGAATATGAGAGGAGGGAAAAAGATGATTTATAAAAGTATTTCATTTAAAGCAGCTCCATTTTCATATGAATTATTTTTTGATGACAGAATAACACTGGTTGGCGGAGACAGTGGAACAGGGAAAACAGTATTATATGAAATACTTGAAGACCTTAAGTTGACAGAGGAATATAATGCAATAAAACTGTTTAATTACAAATCAGATAGTATGAAAGAAAATCTGAAAAAATGCAGGGACTGTTTTATTGTTATTGATAATGCAGACATTCTGATTGACGATGATATAAGACGATTTATTAATTTTGAGTTTTCTAATCAGTATATGCTTTTTTCAAGAAATTGTGATGGCTTGAATGTATCAGATAAAAGTTTTAAAATATTGCAGCTTGATAACAATAAAATAACACTTCAAGAGGAGTTATAGTGTGTGCAGAAATGGGGAATAAAATGAAATATTTATGGACAGAAGATACAGGTGCAGGATTACATTTTTGGCAGTTGGTAAATGAACTTTTCTTTGATGGCGAATTAGAGATAGAAAGCAAGGGGAGTAATCAGGGGATATTAGATGCAGTATCACATATAGATACTAATGATAATAATATGTATTACATTGCATTTGACTATGTGGTTGATAATCAGGATATTCGGAATAAATATAGATTACTCAGAACATATGCAGCTAAATCAGACAACCACATTGTAATACTTGATATGATTTGCTTTGAATATCTGATTTTAGCTTTTGATAAACTTGTGGAATGGACAGGGACAGGTAAAAAAGATAAGGTAAAGATGCGTATGGAGATACTGAGAACAATAGAAAATCATCATATTAATTTAGCGAAAATACAAGACGAGAAAACTTTAAAATACTTAGCAGGATTTAAGAGGTTTTCTACGGAAAGAGTAATGAAATCATTAGCCGGGGAATTAACAGAAAATGAAAGATGGTCGATAAAAGGGAAAGAAATGGGTGAATGTTGGTATGAGGATTGTTGCATTTCAGAACATAAAGACAGTATCAGATGTGGACAACCAAATGTTAAGTCAGGAAATATGAAAATGCGTATGTTAATACAATCTGCGGAAGTGCAAAAGGTATTAAGAGAAATAGTAGTTTAGAAATAATTGTTGTACTAGTGGGATGTAAAGATTATATTTATACCAATTTAGAATCAGCACTTCTTGATTTAATAGAAACATAGTGGGATGTAAAGAAATTAGCACCTATTCTTGAAACTCTAGGTACACTGATTTAATAGAAACATAGTGGGATGTAAAGCTAACAACTGAATTAGCTTCTTCTAAACCTAAAACCGATTTAATAGAAACATAGTGGGATGTAAAGTATAATTGTTTTTGCGTTCGGGCATTTGCTCTGAGATTTAATAGAAACATAGTGGGATGTAAAGCTGCATATCCGCTGGATTTTTAATATATCTGCTTTTGATTTAATAGAAACATAGTGGGATGTAAAGTCAATACACTGAATTTCAGTAAGACATGGTGTCAGCAGATTTAATAGAAACATAGTGGGATGTAAAGTCTAACTCACCCAAGACCCTTTGTTATTTCGCTCCAGATTTAATAGAAACATAGTGGGATGTAAAGTTTTTAATTGTAAATCCGTGATACTTTGCTGTTTCGATTTAATAGAAACATAGTGGGATGTAAAGGATACAGAATGTAAATCACCTTTTAAAGGTATAGTGATTTAATAGAAACATAGTGGGATGTAAAGATGAAAGAGTACATTCTTGTGGAGGAAAAGGAGTGATAGATTTAATGAATAATGCTTTAAATCCCCCATTTGAAATGGGGGACCAGGCAAAGCCGA
>NZ_JAHLQE010000031.1 GCF_018918235.1 Eubacterium sp. MSJ-13 | reverse complement strand
TGTGCTATCGAAAGTGCAGGCTTGTTCAATGTATCAATTATTAATTATTCATTGTACTAGATTTTCAAATCCACAATCACAATATTTTTATCATAATACATCAACAAACTATACTTTTATACATGGCTTCTTCAACTATTTTCTCCATATATATTTATAACTGTATTAATATCCACAAACTTACAAGCGAAACTGTCGATAACCTACGCTAATGTTACATCGTATAATAAATAATGTAAGCAGGCATTCTTGTCGCCGTCAGTACTTAAGGGTGGTTTTTTCACCCTTTATGTACTGCTACGAGCGACATATAGCGAGAGCGTGCCTGCGTTATTATTTATTATACGATGTAACATTTCACAGCCTACAACAGTTTCGCCCACACAACTTACGCAAACTGACTATTATAAAGATTATAATAAAATCCTTTTTTCTGCAGCAGTTCATCATGATCACCCTGCTCTATTATATTTCCATCTTTCATTACAAGTATGATATCCGCATTCTGTATCGTCGAAAGCCTGTGTGCAACTATAAAACTTGTTCTTCCCTCCATCAGCTTTCCAAATGCGTTCTGTATCTTTATCTCAGTTCTCGTATCTATTGACGATGTTGCCTCATCAAGTATGAGCATTGGCGGTTTTAAGAGCATTACTCTTGTGATACAGAGAAGCTGCTTTTGTCCCTGCGACAATGTATCTCCGTCCTCTTTTATCACTGTGTCATAACCATTTGCAAGTCTTTTTATAAAGCTGTGTGCGTGGGTTGCTTTTGCCGCCGCTATTACTTCCTCTTTTGTCGCATCCGGTTTTCCCATCACGATATTTTCAAATATAGTACCGTCTTTAAGCCATGTCTCCTGAAGCACCATTCCTATATTTTTCCTGAGACTTGCCCTTGTTAAGTGTCTTATGTCTGTTCCGTCTACTTTTATGCTTCCCTCATTTACATCATAAAATCTCATTAAAAGATTTATAAGCGTTGTTTTTCCACAACCCGTAGGTCCTACTATGGCAACTCTCTGTCCCGGTTTTACATCAAGGTTAAAGTCGGTGATGAGTTTTTTATCCTCGACATATGAAAAGTAAACCCCTGAAAGCTCCACCTCTCCTTTTACTCCGGTAAGTTCCACGGCATCATCATCTTCCGGTACCTGAGGTTCTTCATCGATAAGTTCAAGAACTCTCGCCGCACACGCAATGGCATTCTGAAGTTCCGTTACTACGCCTGAAATCTCATTGAACGGCTTTGTATACTGGTTAGCATAACCTAAAAAGCATGATAACATTCCTACTGAAAGATATCCGTTTAATGCGAAAAATGCTCCAGTCACTCCTACTCCTGCATACACGATATTGTTTACAAATCTTGTTGCCGGATTTGTTATTGATGAGAAGAATGTTGCCTGAAGTGAATATTTTTGAAGTCTCTTATTTATATCGTCAAATTTATCAAGTGCTTCTTTCTCATGTCCGTATGCCTGTACGACTTTCTGATTTCCTACCATCTCATCTATAAGTGCTGTCTGCTCTCCTCTTGTTGCCGATTGCAATTTAAACATAGTGTATGTCTTTCTCGCGATAAAACTTGCAACAAAAAATGATAACGGTGTTACAAGTACAACGACAAGTGTTATCCATACATTGAGGCTTAACATAAAGATAAGCGTTCCAAGTATCGTAAGCACTCCCGTAAATGCCTGTGTAAATCCCATAAGAAGTCCGTCTGCAAACTGGTCGGCATCTGCGATAACCCTGCTCACCACATCGCCTGACGGGTGTCCGTCAATATATTTTAATGGAAGTATCTGAATTTTTTCAAATGCATCTTTTCTTATATCCCTTACAACATTGTAAGTTATCTTGTTGTTGCAGATGTTCATAAGCCACTGTGCAAGTGCCGTAAATGCTATTATAACTACCATTCTCTTTAAAATAGCCATAAGTCCCGTAAATTTGACAGCACCTTTTCCGAGCATCAGGTCAACGGCATTACCCGTAAGTATAGGAAGATAGAGTGTAAGCACTACCGTTACCGCTGCGAGTATCAGTGAAAAAGCTATATAGATGTTGTATTTCTTTGTGTATTTCAAAACGCGTTTTATCGTTTCCCACTGTGATTTTTTCTTTTCCATTATGCTGACACCTCCCTATCTGCTTTTTTATCTTTAAACTGTGACATATATATTTCATGGTAAACTTCACAATTTTCAAGAAGTTCGTCATGAGTTCCTTTTCCAACAACTTTTCCGTCATCAAGTACAAGTATCATATCAGCGTGCTTTATTGATGATGTTCTCTGCGATACAATAAATGTTGTCGGCTCATAGCCAAGCTGTTTAAGCGATTTTCTGAGTTTCGCATCAGTTGCAAAATCAAGTGCCGAAGCACTGTCATCTAATATAAGAACTTTTGGCCGTCTTACAAGTGCTCTTGCAATCGTGAATCTCTGTCTTTGTCCGCCTGAAAGATTGCGTCCGCTCTGCTCTATCATATAGTCAAGACCGCCCTCTTTGCCTGCGACTATCTCTGCTGCCTGTGCATTTTCAAGTGCAAAATTTATCTCGTCATCGGTTGCCTTATCATTTCCCCACTTCATGTTTTCTCTTATGCTGCCCTTAAATAACACTGCTTTCTGCATAACGATACCGACAAGATTTCTTACCTCCGACACTTTATAATCTTTTACATTTTTTCCATCAATAAGAACTTTTCCTGCGGTCGCATCGTAAAATCTAGGTATAAGATTTACAAGTGAAGATTTTCCGGAGCCTGTTCCGCCTATAATACCTATAGTCGAGCCAGCCGGAGCCGTAAACGATATGTTCTCAAGTGACTTATCTCCGGCACCTTTATATATCAGGTCTACATTATCAAATACAACCTCCGCACCTTTCACACTGCTATCTGCTGCTCTATTATCTAAATCTTTTACCGAACCTAAGACATTTTTTTCATCATTGTTCACATTATCAGTTGAATTTCCATTCACAATACTATCTGATTTTTCGATGACTTCATTATCCGATACAAAATCATCCGTAATCGACGGTTTCATCTCAAACACTTTCTGTATTCTGTTTCCGCAGGCAACAGCTTTTGTTGAAACAACGATGGTATTAGCAAGTTTTATAAGCTCTACAAGAATCTGTGACATATAATTAACGAGTGCAATGACTTTTCCCTGTGTGAGAATTCCTCCGTCAACTCTTATCGCACCGACATATAAAAGTACGACAAGTGCGACATTTAAAAAGATATACGTCACCGGATTTGTAAGTGCTGATATTTTTCCGACAAGAAGCTGAAGATTTGTAAGCATCTGGTTTTCATTGTTGAAATCTTCTTTCTCCGCTTCCTCTTTGTCAAATGCCCTGATAACTCGCACACCGGTAAGATTTTGTCTTGTCCTGCCAAGTATCTTATCAAGACCAGCCTGAACTTTTCTGTAAAGCGGCATACTGATAGCCATTATTCCAAGTACAACAACGGCAAGGATTGGGATAACAACTGCAAACACTATTGCAGCTTTCACATCAACCGTAAATGCCATGACCGCCGCGCCGAACACTATAAATGGTGAACGCAGGAACAGTCTAAGTGCCATATTTACACCTGACTGCATCTGGTTTATATCACTTGTCATTCTAGTGATAAGAGTTGAGATACCGACCGTATCCATCTCCGTAAATGAGAGTGATTCAATATGTTTAAAAAGTCCATGTCTTAAATTTGTGGCAAATCCGACTGCCGCCTTAGCCGCAAAATACTGTGCCGTTATCGAACTTAAAAGTCCAACTGCCGCTAAAAGTATCAGGACACCCCCGTACACAAGTATAAAATGAGAATCACTCTTTGCAATTCCATCATCGATTATCTTAGCCATCACGATAGGCACCGTAAGGTCAAAACAAGCCTCTAACAGCTTGAATAAAGGACCGAGGACACACTCTTTTTTGTAGTCCTTTATATACTTTAGTAACTCCTTCATATTTTCCTCCATCTTTAAAGTTTTGTGGATTGCTGTATTGCTACGCAATTTATTTATTGTCGCACAGGCTGACAGATTATGTCAAGTTTGTGTGTGCCGGTAAACAATATCTATTATAAGGATTAAGCCAATCTATTCGCTAATTTCTCCCATCTTATAAGTAATATATCCGTTACTGCTCACACCTTACGGTGCAATCAGCAACGATTTCAGCCCATATAAAATGCATCTTCGATGCATGGGGCTGAAATTCTGTAAAATTCAATTATTAGCGCATAGCTTGACAGCTTGTGTCAAGCTTGCGATTGAATAATAACTATATCCTTCATAATAATAACTATTGTCAATACCCTTCATATAAACATCCCTATCATTTATTTTATCCGTCAAGGCATTCTTCAATATATACTTTATCTCTATATCCTTTATCGGACTTCTCTCCATTGCAAGAAGATAATCGTCTTTATCTACACGGCTACAGTCGATTACCTGACCAAGTTCTGTTTTTAATATATTATCAAGCCATATTCTTGTGCTTCGCCCATTTCCATCCCTAAAAGGATGTGCTATGTTCATCTCAACATATTTTTCTATTATCTCATCAAAATTACTCTGTGGCATTTTTTCAATATTTTTCAATGCCTCGTCAAGATACATGAGCGGTGCAAATCTGAAATTTCCTTTTGCTAGATTTACATCCCGTACTTTTCCTGCAAATTCATATATATCTTCAAAAAGATACCTGTGAATGGCTGCAAGTGCCGAGAAAGAACCTGCTTTTAAACTGTCGAAAAAATCTGTTTCAAACATCATAAGAGCTTTTTTCTTGCTTATTTTTTCTTCCTGCCTTGCAAGCTCTGCCGAATCTGTCATGCCTAATTTATTTTCTAATGCCATAAAAATCTCCTCTAATTGTTACTATAATACTCAAAAATTCCATTCCGAAAGTAACCGTTACACCTAAAAACAATATTTTAGGGAACTTCTCTTTAATAAAGTTCCCTAACCCGTTTAATTTTATATACTTTTCTCCCTATTCTCATTATGTCTTCTCGGCGGCTTCGGTCCCATATACTGATAAAAATATGTTTTCATCATGCCGTTATATATCTTGCGGTTTTTATCCGCTTTCCTGCCGATGTATTTTTCAGCCTGCTCATAAGCTGTTATAAGATACATTGACCATGAGTCGAGACTTCTGTAGACATTTCCTATCTCTTTATAAAGTGATGGCATCTCGTCCGGCTCATCAAGTCGTCTTCCGTATGGCGGATTTGTTATGATAAAACCGTACTTCTTGCGGTGGCTTGTCTGGTTTAACGGCCGTCTCTGGAAATGCACAAGATGGTCTACCTCCGCATTTCTCGCATTTTCCATTGCAGCTTTTATCGCATTTTCACTTATGTCATAGCCCTGTATATCCATCTCTATATCTCTCATTATCATATCCTCAGCTTCGTTGATGGCATCATACCACTCTTTTTTAGGAATAATATGTGTCCATTCCTCTGATATAAATGAACGGTTCATGCCCGGTGCGATATTTGCCCCTATCATTGCCGCCTCAATAGGGAAAGTACCACTTCCGCAGAACGGGTCGAGCAGTATGCGGTCTTTATTCCACGGTGTGAGCATTATAAGTGCCGCCGCAAGTGTTTCAGTGATTGGTGCTTTTACAGTAGCAAGACGATAACCTCTCTTGTGAAGCGACTCCCCTGATGTGTCAAGTCCCACTACAACTTCATCTTTCATTATCGTTACTCGCACCGGATAACTTGCCCCGTCCTCCTGAAACCAGCTTACATTATATTTGGATTTAAGTCTGTCAACCATAGCCTTTTTCATAATTGACTGTATGTCTGACGGACTAAATAACTTACTTTTTATCGATGTAGCTTTTGTAACCCAGAACTTTCCATTCTCCGGAATGTAATCCTCCCACGGCAGAGCCTTTGTTCCCTCAAAGAGTTCATCAAATGTCGTTGCCTTAAAGCTTCCTATCTTAAGCAGTATTCTTTCTGTTGTTCTTAAAAATATATTTGCACGGCAGATTGCATCCGAATCTCCCGTAAATGTCACTTTTCCATCTTCTACTTTTACTATTTCATAGCCAAGTTTTATTATCTCTTTCTTTAAAACCGCCTCAAGTCCAAAATGACACGGTGCGATAAATTCATATTTTCCCACGATTATCTCCATTTCTGTACAATTTTTTGTACATACTAAATTTGCGTAAAACAACTTTTAAATATTTATTTTTTAAAACATATCTTCATCTGAAATCGAATAAAGATAATCAACTATCTGCTTTATAGACTCAACAGTTTCTCTCTGGTAAACCGTCTCTCTCTCCAGTTCATGCGATACATTGTTTACTTCAAATGAGGTATTGAGCAATTGATTAAGAATATCTTCTACTCCCTTAAATGCTTCCTGCTTCTTTTCTTCATCGTCTGATTTAAGCACAGTAAGAAGTTCTCTTGCATCACTTAGCAATGTCACTATATGATCGGTTATATTTATCGAATCATATGACATCTGCTCAAGGTTCAGCATTGTATTTTCCATTCTTTCCAAAACAACTTCTGTGGTATTTTCAGTCTCTTTTAACCCCATCTACATTACCTCCAACAATTCATATATACTCTTAACTCCGACAAGTTTCATCCCTTTTAACTGTTCCTTATCAATACTTAAACTATCACGATTTACCTTCGGCATAATACATCTGTCAAATCCCAGCTTCGCCGCTTCAAGCACTCTTTGTTCGGCGTGGTTTACGGCTCTTACCTCACCTACAAGTCCCACCTCACCAAAACATATAGTTTTGCTGTCGATAGCTATATTTTTATAACTTGAAAGTACCGCAAGAACTATTCCCATATCAAGTGCGGGTTCATTTATCCTCATACCTCCCGCAACATTTATATAGGCATCACAATCACCAAGATGCAGCCCTATCCTTTTTTCTATTACCGCCATAAGAAGATTTACTCTATTATAATCAGTACCCGCTGACGTCCTTCTCGGCATATTAAAATTGGTACGGCAGACAAGTGCCTGCACCTCCACGAGTATCGGTCTTGTCCCTTCGATCGAACATGCTACGACTGAGCCTGCTTCATTCTCCGGCTTTCCCTGAAGCATATATTCAGAAGGATTTAAAACTTCTCTCAGTCCATCAGAACGCATTTCAAAAACACCTATCTCATTAGTCGAACCAAATCTGTTCTTTACGCCTCTTAAAAATCTGAATGACGCACCGCCATCACCTTCAAAATAAAGAACTGTATCTACCATATGTTCAAGCACTCTTGGTCCTGCCACGACACCTTCTTTTGTCACATGACCGACAATAAATACAGATATATGAAGTCCTTTTGCTATTCTCATGAGAATACTGGTAGCTTCCCTTACCTGGCTTACACTTCCCGGTGCCGAACCGACATCTTCTCTGTACATTGTCTGTATTGAATCTATAATTACAACATCCGGCATCATTTTACTTATACTTTCAGATATAATATCAAGATTTGTTTCACACAAAATGGACAGATCCCTTGTAAATTTCCCAAGTCGTTCTGCCCTCATCTTAATCTGACGAAGCGATTCTTCACCAGAAACATAAAGAACACTTTTTCCTTCATCTGAAAGATTCTTACACATCTGAAGCAAAAGTGTCGATTTTCCTATACCGGGATCTCCACCGACAAGTATAAGTGAACCGACAACTATACCTCCACCTAATACTCTGTCCATCTCCGATATTTTCGTACTTATCCTGTTTTCATCATCTGTGGTAACTTTGGAAAGCAATGTTGGAACTACCTCTTTTTTAGTAGAAGAGACGGCACCGGAAACTACTCCCGGTACCGCCCTTGCAACGGTTTCTTCAACAAACGAATCCCACTCGTGACAAGCCGGACACTGTCCAAGCCACTTTGATGATTCATATCCACACTGCTTACAGAAAAAAACCGTTTTATTTTTAGATTTTGCCATACTTATAACTTAATAACCTTAACCTCTGATTTCTTTTCAGGCTCTATTTCTATACTTATATTTATCTTGCCTGCAAGATTTGTTTTCATCTTACCGATATTTGTACCATCAACAAATACTTTATACTCTGTATCAGGCTCAAGTTCCACTGTAATAGAACAGTCTTCCCAGCCCTCTACAAAAAAGCTCATCTCATTTTCTGTGTTTTTCATCTCGGTAACAGTAGTTCCCGGTACTGACTCATAAACAAACATTCCATTTTTTTCAAGCTTTGTAATCTCTTTAAAAGTCTTTACTTTATACAGATCTCCTTCGTACTCAAAATCAGATAATTTCTGCTTTGTGTCAAACTCATAATTTCCAAAGCTTAATGTTCCGTCACTTTCTTTGCGAATCAATTCCTTTATAACTGCCATGATTTTTCCTCCTATGTCCTTTTATAATTTGACGAAGTATCCCGCCCACTATTCGATACTTTTAAGCAGGACTTTATTATTATTGTTCACGACTGCAGTGTGAACAGTAATCTTTTATTTGTCATTAGAATATCACATTTTGTCGTATTTTGCAAAAAATAAGTAAACTTTTTAAACATTTTTTAGTAATTTTTTTAACAATAATTACGATTTTAGTAAATAAATAATACCTGATGACATTATTCATCTATTTAGCAGCTATCGTAATTTTTTTTACCTCACTGTCATAGTCAACAGCTACATTATCTCCGGCTTTTATCTCATCCGCAAGGAGTTTGTCTGCAAGAAGATCCTCTATCTCTGTCTGTATCGCTCTCCTTATAGGTCTTGCCCCATAATTCTTATCAAAACCACTCTCTGCTATGTGATCTACGGCAGCCTGTGATACATCCAGATTTATATGCATCTGTGCTTCCGTTCTCTTGTTGAGATTTTTCAAAAGTATTCCCACTATTTCCTTCAGATTTTCCTTAGTGAGCATATGGAATACAAGAACCTCATCTATCCTGTTGATAAATTCAGGCTTGAATATCCTCTTTACCTCTTCCATAACACCATCTTTCATCTTCTTGTAATCTGCTTCTTCACTCTCATCAGTTCCAAAACCGAGATGCTTTGGTGCAACGATACTCTGTGCACCTGCGTTTGATGTCATTATTATGATAGTATTCTTAAAACTTATCTTCCTTCCCTGTGCGTCAGTCACATGGCCGTCCTCAAGAATCTGAAGCAGGATATTGAATACATCAGGATGTGCTTTCTCTATCTCATCAAAAAGTATTACTGAATAAGGATGTCTCCTTACTTTTTCACTAAGCTGACCGCCTTCTTCATATCCTACATATCCCGGTGGTGAGCCAATCATTTTTGACACACTATGTTTCTCCATGTACTCAGACATGTCAACCCTTATTATCTCATTTTCCTTGCCAAAGACGGCCTCCGCAAGGGCTTTTGAAAGTTCTGTTTTTCCGACTCCGGTAGGACCTAAGAACAGGAATGAACCTATAGGTCTGTTAGGATCTTTAAGTCCTACTCTTCCTCTTCTTACAGCCTTAGAAACTGCTTCTACTGCTTCTTTCTGACCTACAACCCTCTCATGCAATATCTGTTCGAGTTTTTTAAGTCTCTCCGTTTCTGCCTCCTGAAGCTTCTGAACCGGAATCTTTGTCCAGTCAGCTATAACTGCCGCAATATCATTATCATCAACGCAGATGCTTTGTTTTTTACGCTCATTATCAATCTTTTGATGTAGCTTTTCAAGTTTTTCAGAAGCCTTTGCCTGTTTTCGCTTTAACTCTCCGGCAAGTTTATAATCTTCACTGCGTATTGCATCTTCCTTTTCTTTTTCCCATTTTAATATATTCTCTTCAAGTTCTCTGAGTTCAGGAGTAGAAAGATACTGACTTAAACTGACTCTTGCACATGCCTCATCAATAACATCTATTGCTTTATCAGGAAGGAATCTATCATTGACATATCTCTCCGACATCTTAACTGCCGACACAATTGCACTTTCACTTATCTCTACTCCATGATGCTCTTCATATTTCTCTTTAAGTCCTGACAAAATAGCTATAGTTTCCTCTGTATCAGGTTCATTTACATCAACAGGCTGAAAACGTCTTTCCAAAGCGGCATCTTTCTCTATATACTTACGATACTCATCCAGCGTTGTTGCACCTATAAGCTGCAGTTCACCTCTGGCAAGTGATGGTTTCAAAATATTCGCTGCATCAAGTGCCCCCTCTGCTCCGCCTGCTCCTATGATAGTGTGAATCTCATCAATGAAAAGAAGGATATTTCCCGACTGCGTGACTTCTCTTATTGCTCTCTTTATCCTCTCCTCAAACTCACCTCTGTATTTTGAACCTGCTACCATACCCGAAAGGTCAAGTGTAAGTACCTTTTTATCTTTTATTATATCAGGAACATCACCAACCGCTATCTTCTGAGCAAGTCCCTCAACAACCGCCGTTTTACCTACTCCGGGTTCACCCACAAGACAAGGATTATTTTTTGTTCTTCTGCTGAGTATCTCTATAAGCCTTGTAATTTCACGGTCTCTGCCTATAACGGGATCTAACTTTCCTTCTTTTGCATATTCGGTAAGATTTCTGCTGTACTGGTCAAGCACAGGCGTTGCAGACTTTCCTCTTCTGCCTTTCTGCATCATATATTCATTTTTGGCACTGTTTACATCCTGACCTGTTGCTGTGAGAAGATCCACATAAAGCTTCTGAACATTTATTCCTCTTGTATTAAGCAGCCTTACACCAAGACAGTCTGTCTCTTTTAATAATGCTATAAGTATATGCTCTGTTCCTGCTTTACTCGAACCCAGTCTTTCAGCTTCGCTTATGCTATTCTCAATAATCTTTTTTGCTCTCGGTGTATACTGCGGTCTGTCTGCAACAACGACATTGCCTTCTGACTCAAGCATCTCCTCTATAAGAATCTCAAGTTTTTCTTCTTCAACACCATTTTCACGCATCACCTCTGCCGCAACGCCCTTAGTTTTCACAAGGGCTATGAGCAGATGTTCTGTTCCAATATAATTATGTCCGAATGATTTCGCAACATTTAACGAATTGTCAAGAGCTTTTAAAGCACTCTTTGTAAATTTATTTCGCATATGGTTAAAAATCCTCCATTTTATTAGTATGTACTCTCAGAATCTTCTGAACGAAGAATTCTGAGAATACATTAGTCTCTTTTCCAATAATGAACAACATTTCTGTTATCTTCTATGATAACACTTTCATCCTTCACACTTTCGCTTTCAAAATTTTCTTCATATGAAGGCTCATGCTCATCTGTTTTTTTATTATCCTGTGTCAATTCATCTTCTGCTTTTGTATATGATTTTTCTTCTTCAAAATCATCATGTACATCTATAATATTATTATTTTCACGATAATGCAAATAGATTGTCAACATACCTATAAGCATCAGCAGACAAATTATGACCATTATAGCTACAATATATTTCATAGTCTTTATTTTAGTCTCATATATGGAATCCGAGCCGACAACTGCATTGCCTACTGCACCTTTATACCATGATTTTACCTTATCGTAAGGCATAAAACTGTCATTTTCTGTATCATAAAGATAAAACTGTGGTTCCTGCCTGCCCCTTTTACAATATATCAGTACATATGTATGTTCTATATCATTCTCCGTTGCATATGCCGTTATCACATGACCACTTAACACAATTTCTGTTTTCCCAAATCCGGCTGGAATATCTTTTTCATTCTCTACATCAGTCACTGTGTACTCATCATAAAAATGAATCTTTGTAATACCATTCTGATATGTAGCCGTAACACTGTCACTCGTTTTCTTTTCTTCGATATCATATGTCTTGCCACTGCTTTTTTTATTATTCTTGTCTTTTTTATCTTTTTTGGGTGTAGCAGACGGCTCTGGTGTTTCTGTTATATCAGGTTCTGCTGTCGGTATTTTTGTATCCTCCGGTTGTTTATCTTCTGGTCTTGCAGACACTTTGATTTCTGCACTATCAGCCTTTTTCACGGAATCTGCCACTGTGATATTCAATGTATCGGAAGATAGTGACATTTTAGATGAATCCTCTGAACTATAGACAACACTTGGCTGTTTAAGTTCTATCGAAGTAGTTCCTGTTTTTCTTGCAACAAATTTTACTGAATACCTTAATGTACTTACACCGCTTTCTCTCCCGGTATCCGATATCTGAAACTTATCATCATTGCCATTTGTAACATTTCCTCCCGTAATGTACTGGAGCACTCTGCTGTCATATGAAAAATATCCCTCAAATCCACTCATTGTATCAGAAGAGCTTACTGTAATTATAACATATACAATGTCTCCTTTTACAACCTGTTTTTCCGATGATTGAATAGATACTTCTGCACTTGCCGCATTTACATTATAACTTCTGAGTCCGCACAAAAATATCAGCGTAAAAGTGAGACATAAATATTTCAAAATACTGCTTAAATTACAACTCTTCTGCACTTTTCTTTCCCCCTTTGCAACTATATACCAAACAGAATACATTTAATGTTCCCATTCTATAAACATTAACCCGATATAACTATTTTCTTGTAACAATAATCTTATATTTTCTTGTTTTTCCACTTTCAGACTTCACCTTTACATAAAAAGTATTTTCTCCTACCTGAAGATTTTTTACTCCTGTGCCTGTCATTGTAGAATACTTACTTACTTTTGTGGCACATATCTTTACACTTGCAACACTGTTATTTACTGTAAGCGTATATGTTTTAGTACCATTGTCACCAAGAACAAATTTAGAATCAAATGCATAATCTTTTATATAAAGTGTCTTAAGATAATTATTAGGATTCTTTCCACCAGATGGCACATCACATGGCTTGTCAGGCATATCCTCATATATCGGAATCGAAAATACCATTGGCATATTTTTATCTATTGCTCCATATGCTGCCACGGTTTTTGTAGCCTCATTATTTGGTGCTTCTATATTTCCCATATACTGATGATTATATCTGTTCTTTGATGTTACATTAAACTTCTCAAGGTATAATGTATTCTGGCCAATATTTATATAATTCTTTCCAATATATTGTGCACCGCCAACGATGGATTTATATCTGTTATTCCACGGACGCAGATATGTATTTCCTGTCTTTGCCCATCTCAAACCGTTTGCAACAGCCCCGCCTGCGACAACACTATTATTCGCACCGATATTGTAGAAATTATATATTCCCTTATAACCTGATACCGTACCTGACACTGAACTACTCATCTTAACCGCACTTATAACTACCTCCTGCTTGACTCTCGATGCAAGATGATACGGACTTACTTTTGACTTTTTAGCCGCAGTCATAAATGTCTTAGAATATTTAACACTCACGGTTTTTCCGTCACTTGTATATGTGTACTTTTTATTATGCATAGGTGTATTATTCAAAATATTTTCAACACCGCTCTGTGTCTGGCTGTCACTCTGATACTCCAGACTCTCAAACTGGAAAATACCTCTTTCATCAAGGAAATTTCTCGGGTCCATATAATATTTTACTGCTTTTTGTGATGCTGTCACCCATGTACTCCCATCATATGGTATATATTTATCGGTTTTCCAGTCATAAGCCTTTGCAGCCGTAGACTTCCATGCATACGATTTATTTATACTTAGCAGGTTAAGACCAACTTTTGATTCATTCTTTATAACATCTGACCATTTAAGGCCTGTCTTATATGGTTTAAACTGCCAATATGGATATTTTTCATGCAGCTTTAAAAGCTCCGTTATATAATCATCTGGAAATCCATTCTTCTCAAGATCTTTTTTAAACTCTGCCGCCGTTTCCGGCTCACTTGTGCCCGCAGGTTTCTCAGTCTCTGCCGGCTTCTCAGTAGGTTCTGGTGTAGCTGTAGGTTTTGCGGTCTCCTCTGGCTTTGCTGTAGCCGCAGCCTTTTCATCTCTTACAAGCTGAAAATAAACATTATCGGCAAGTACATAACCTTTATATGTAACATTTGAAGAAATGACTTTTATACAAAAATATTTTTTCTCATCAAAAAACTTCTGCTCTGTTATGACAAACTGTGCTCCTTTTTGTACAAGCACATTTTTTCCTGATGCATTTGTAACAGTCGTCTTTTTTGAAGGATCTTTATACAAAGTAAGTGCCGTACTGCTCTTTGACATTCCCGGAAGTCCCGTTCCATAAGTGACCTCTATTTCATCAGCCTCAACATATCCCTTATAAGATGTTCCTTCATATACAAACTCAGCATAATACCATCTTTTCTTCTCTGAATATTTTTCCGAATATATCCTTACCTTTTTCTTTACAGGAAGTTTAATCTTCTCATTGTCATGTGTAAGATATACCTTTGAAGTATCCATATTCTTTCTGACATTTATTTCAGACACAGTATAACCGACTATAGATGAATATGTTTTTCCTGTTTTAAATTTAAGATAACTGCTTTTTACATATCCATTTAAACTTTTGCTGTTCTGTGTAAATTTCACATGATACCAGCCCCCGTTCTTTCCTATAACCGTAACCCTCTGCCCGTCAGAAAGCACAACTCCCGTACCACCGGATTTAAGCTTAGAATAGTATGTTCCGGGACCTGTCCTTACATTGAGATACCCCTTTACGCTTACTACTCCTATCCCTTCTGCCTGCAATGTTTCATGCCTGCCTGTAATTCCTGACATTAGCAAAACACAAAATACCGTAACTATAATAAATACATATCTTTTCTTCTTCAAAGGCATATAAACTTTATCTCCTTTTTAACGTTTTTTGTGTATCATAATGCACCAATGTGTCATTTCCTTGCTTAGTGAACTATTATTATTTTAAATCTATTGGCATACAGCCTGACACCATATGCCTGTCATATATTTATACGGTAACCTCCATTACTTCATAAGAGCCTTCAGCTGCTCCGTATCAAATTTATAATGTGAACCGCAGAACTGACAATTTACCTCGACAGGCTCACCGTCATCTATCATTTCCTGCAAATCTTTCTTTCCAATACTTGCTATCGCCTTTGACACTCTCTCCACCGAACAATTACATTTATACTGTGTAGGAACTGTCTCAAGTATCTCCACATCCATACCATCAAGCACATAATTTAAGATGTCCTCAGGAGTCATACCTTTATCGAGCATCTCCGTAACAGAATGAACTTCGCTAAGCCTTGCCTCAAGTTTGTCAATAACCTCATCATCGGTATCTGGCATAACCTGAATTATAAACCCACCTGCCTGACGCACATGGTTGTCCTTATCCATCAGAACTCCAAGACCTACAGAAGAAGGAACCTGCTCAGATGTTGCAAAATAGTATGTCAAGTCCTCCGCAATCTCTCCTGATACAAGATGTGTCTGTCCGTTGTAAGGCTCTCTAAGACCTATATCTTTTATAACATTCAAAAATCCTGGTCCGAGTGCACCAGAAACATCAAGTTTCCCTTGTGCATTTGGAGGGAGTATGACATTCGGATTGTTTACATATCCCTTTACATCTGCATTTGAATCTGCCGTAACAGTTATCCCACCGATAGGACCGCCACACTCTATCTGAAGTGTAAGCACATCTTTCTCGCCCTTCATCATGCTCCCCATCATAGAAGCTGCTGTAAGAAGCCTGCCTATAGCCGCTGTTGCAACAGGACTTGTATTGTGAATAGCTCTTGCTTTCTCAACAATATCCTTACTTGTAACCGCAAATGCTCTAAGCTGATGGTCTGCCGCCGTTGCTCTAACTATATAATCTTTATATTCACTCATCGTTAATCTCCGTTTCTTTTTATATTTATTTTAATTGTAACAATTCAGCCATAAAAAGATAATTAGCAGTACAATGAGCCTGTTCATTTATGCCAAACTCTCTTTTTATGGTATCACAGTTTATAACTTTTCAGACATATCAGGCCGCTGTGCCACAAAATAAATCCTCTCGCTATCCTCTTTTGCCGCATTTTCCGTAAAAGCATCATAAACCTCAAGACATGAAAACCCCGCCTTTTCAAGACAATCTCTCACCAGCTTAACATCATATGCCCTCTGGTGATGTATCTCTTCCGACCTCTCAAAAAGATCGTTATCATCATCAACAAGACTGTATATCGTAAGCAGATACTCATTAATACCCGTATCACTATGAAATTCATTCTCCCAGATAAAACTTGCGTCCTCCCTGTTTTCCGCTATCGTCCTGTTGCCAAGTATATCTTCATAAAAATGTCTCGTTTTCATGTCAAAAATAAAAATTCCTCCAAAATCAAGAAAAATCTTCACCTTTTCAAAAACCCTAAGCAGATCATTTTCATCTGTTATATAATTCATCCCGTCACAGACACACACCATAGCAGCAGCAGTACCATAAAGGTCAAGCTCACGCATATCCTGATTTAAGAACAGAATCCCACTTTTATCTTCACTCACTTGTGCAGATTCTCGAGAATACTCTGAAAAATCTTTTAAATCATCAGACTTATCTTCATTTTCATCTGCCATTTCATCAGAACTCTGACAACAATACTTCTGTCTTGCCACCTCAAGCATCTCATATGACATATCGACACCTATCATATCATACCCGTCATCCGCAAGCATTTTTGTCATCGTGCCAGTACCACAGGCAAGGTCTGCCACTATACCATCTTTAACACCATATTTTATCAATAATCTATGAAGATAATCATGCCACTGTCCATATGGAATGTTGTCCATGAACTCATCATAGACATAGGCAAATTCTCCATATATCTCATCCTGTTCCATAATATACCTCATTTTCCCTGTTTTCATGAAACTTTTTTCACATCAGAAGATATGCTCTGCATAAATCCGTTGTCTGTCCACAACGCAGATGTAAACAGTAACTTAAATCCTGATGCTTTAATAATGCTTTTATATGTTAGCACAACATGACATTATGTGCAAACGCAAACATTACATTTAAATATATACACAAAAAAATAAAAAGCTAAAAGAATATGATAACATTTTTCTTTTAGCTTTTTCTTACTCAATCATTCAATCAGACGGCATTTCTGTTCATATTTTTCCAAAAATTCCTGTTTTCCAATAGTATGTATTTCCTTATATAAAAACCCCTTAAATTTTTCCAATCCAAACAATATCCTTGTTTCTGTGTCTATCTTTGCCAACTCTCCTATCTTATTTTTAAATTTTGAAAAACCTTTACTAGGATTTTCTTTATTTTCATCACTTATAACATCATCATTATAAACTACGAACAATATAGCTTTGCTCTTCAATTCATCAATCGAATACTTTTGATTCAGAAAAAAATAAGCAGTATACATACTATCATACGCTTTGGGTGGCAAAGATTTTTTGGGTAATTGCGATTTTCTTGCATTTTTGAACTCAATAAACCAAAAATCACCATCATCCGATAAAGCAAATGCATCTACAGAACTTAGACTCTTTTTACTTCTATATTCTTTACAAACATCTTCCGTATAAGCATCAAAATCGTAAACTTTTACTTCACTTTCTATAAAATCTATGTTCTCATCACTTTTTGATGTTTCTTTTATTGTACTTTCATATTCTTTCATATATCAAAATGTCCTCATATTCTATAAGTAATCTAATGGTTTATACAACAATTCATAAACTTTATCAGTATTTTTCGTAACATCCTCCGTAGAAAAATAACCGTTTGCATCCTCGTTCATAACATAAAATCTCCCTTTTTCTTTAAGAGAATAATTTGCCAATGAAACTTCAATAGCTCTCATAAAATACGGACTGTGTGAATTTATGACTATTTTTATATTTAATTCTTTATTTAGCAAGACTAATATTTCCGCAAATTTCACCTGCCATTCTGGATGTAAATTAGATTCAGGTTCATCAATAAGCAAAATACTGTTTCTATTTAGAGAACCGTTTTGCAATAATTTTTGGATTACAAGCATATTTTTCATTCCAGATGCCACATTTTTAATATCAAAACTTGTATGTGCTTTTTCATCTTTATACAACAAGCCATTCCCTGACTCCCCGGTAATCAATTCACCATGTAATATTTCTTTTAAAATATTAGTAAAAGTATCTGTGTTTTCCTCAATATCACTAAACAGCTCATAAGAAATATCCATGCCAACTTCTTTATACAACGCTTTTCTAAGTTCACTGTAAAGTAACGATGATACTTTTTTGTCATTAATTATATCCGTAAAATGACAGGTATCAAGATACCATATTGAGTTTACAAAATTAGGATAACTTTTATATGAAATCAGTCTGTTATCATTAAACTCCGCAAAAACTTCATTTATATCAAACTCAATGCTTACACTTCCCTTTTTGTGACAGCCAAACGAATTAATATTTCCTTTAAAAATATTCTGAAAGTTTCTGGAAAATATAAAACGGACATATTCTGAATCATTTCTTTTTAAAATTGTTACTATTTGTTCATATAACGGTTTAAATCGTATTTCTTTTGATGTATTAGCTGTATCACCAAATTCATCAAATCCATATAAGTAATCTATATTCAACCCCTTTTCTCTAACTACTTTTTCAATAACTTTGTTTAACTGTTCAAGTGTTAAACTCTGTTCTTTATCAAATATTTCCTTTACCTGCCGCCAAATTCTAGTGTCAGGCACGACATTTTCAAAAGATTCTGGAACGCCATATAAATTCTCAATAGTTTGAACATAACTTTTTTCCTTTTCTTCCTCAATTTTTTTCTTTATATCTGAATTTGAATATAAAAGAGAATATATCGCTTTTAAAATCGTGCTTTTGCCGCTGCAATTATAGCCGCCAATGACAGTTATTCCATCCAATTCAATATCGGCACGATTTATCAGACCTATGTTATTTACAGATATTTTCATAATTGACTCCTATCCTATATTGCTTCACATAATCAGATATATTATAATTGACTCAAATATAATCGTCAATCACCTTTCCATTTTCGGTTCAATTCAACATAACAGTTCAGCCTTTCATTTCTTACTTTCATAAACCTGCAAACACGCTGTCAACCGCTTCCGCATAGCTTATCCTCAATTCAACTCATCCAGCGTCTTTTCATACTCCGGCACAAACTCCTCGCAGAAAATCTCAGCCTCCCTGCATTCAAGTTCTCTTATCGCCTTAAAAGTTGACTCTTTCGCATGATTAAATTCCCTGTTTCCTGTCTTTTCTTCCTCTATGCACTTTATAAGTGCTGATATCTTATCTGCTGCCTTAACAAGTTTCATAACTGACGCATCCTCTTTAGGCAGCAGATACTTTTCATACTCCGAAGCCATATCCTCAGGAAGCCTTGACAGAAGATTTTTCGCCGCATTAGTCTCAATCTCCTTGTATGCATCCTTTATATCAGCATTGTAATATTTAACGGGAGTCGGCATATCTCCGGTGATGATCTCCGTACAGTCATGATACAGTGCAAGCAATGCAATATGCTCGGCATCATAATCCATACCAAACCTGCAATTTCCTATAACAGCGAGAGCATGGGCAACGACCGCTGTTTCGAGAGAATGTTCGCAGACATTCTCCCTGAGTGAATTACGCATCAGTGCCCATCTCTCGATATATTTCATCCTCGACAGCATGGCAAAGAACGAGTTGTCATTTTTCTTATCCATAAAACCGCCCCTTTCATTTTTTCATCAGCGTACTTTGCTGACTTAGCACTATTAAGAGTGACTGGCAGCGAAAGCGTTCCTGCGTTAGCATTGGTTATAGCAAACAGCAAACATATAATCTGTTTCGCAATCACCTCTCAAGCATCTTCTTTATAAACGCCCCCGTATAAGACTTCTTACTTTTTGCTACCTTTTCAGGCGTGCCCTTAGCTATGACTGTTCCGCCGTTTGCTCCACCCTCAGGTCCTAAGTCGATTATATAGTCCGCTGTTTTTATAACATCGAGATTATGCTCTATCACGATGACTGTATTGCCATTCTCGGTAAGTCTCCTCAATATATCAACGAGCTTGTGTACATCTGCAAAATGAAGTCCTGTTGTCGGCTCATCAAGTACATACACCGTTTTGCCCGTACTTCTCTTGCTGAGTTCTGTTGCAAGTTTGATTCGCTGTGCTTCTCCACCTGAAAGCGTGGTTGACGGCTGACCGAGTTTTATATAGGAAAGTCCTACCTCATAAAGCGTTTCTATCTTTCTTCTGATAGTCGGTACTGCCTCAAAGAATGTGAGTGCTTCTTCCACTGTCATGTCAAGTACATCATATATACTCTTGCCCTTATATTTTACATCTAAAGTTTCCCTGTTGTATCTCTTTCCACCGCATACTTCACAAGGCACATATACATCCGGCAGGAAGTTCATCTCTATCTTTATGATTCCGTCACCGTGGCAGTTTTCACATCTGCCGCCTTTCACATTAAAACTGAAACGGCCTTTTTTATATCCTTTCGCTTTCGCATCAGGTGTGGCTGCAAACAAATCCCTTATCATATCAAACACACCCGTATAAGTCGCAGGATTTGAGCGTGGTGTTCTTCCTATCGGTGACTGGTCTATATTGATAACCTTGTCAAGCTGCTCAAGTCCCTCAACACCGCTACAGAGTCCCGGAATAGTTCTCGCCCTGTTTAACTGCTTTGCCATTGACTTGTAAAGTATCTCATTTACAAGTGAACTTTTTCCCGAACCGGAAACTCCTGTAACGCAGGTCATAACTCCCGTTGGAAACTCTACATTGATATTTTTGAGATTGTTTTCTTTTGCCCCTTTTACCTTTATCCAGCCTGTAGGCTCTTTTCTCACCTCCGGAACAGGTATCTTTTTTCTGCCACTTAAGTAATCACCTGTTATTGACTCCTTGCATGCCATGATATCCTCTGCCGTTCCTGTCGCTATCACCCTGCCGCCATGCGAACCTGCCCCCGGCCCTATGTCAACTATATAGTCAGCCGCAAGCATCGTATCCTCGTCATGTTCAACAACTATAAGTGTGTTTCCGAGATTTTTTAACTTCATCAACGCACCTAGAAGTTTATCATTGTCTCTCTGGTGAAGTCCTATGCTCGGCTCATCAAGTATATAGGCAACTCCAACAAGTCCCGAACCTATCTGTGTCGCAAGTCTGATACGCTGTGCTTCACCACCCGAAAGACTCGCCGTATATCTTGAAAGCGAGAGATATTCAAGACCTACCTCGACAAGAAATCCTACCCTTGCTTTTATCTCTTTGAGTACAACCCTTCCTATATTTAACTGGTTCTTTGTAAGTTCAAGGTTATCAAGATAATTTTTAAGGTCGATTATCGAAAGCTCTGTTATCTGTGCGATATTTTTATCTCCGACCGTAACGGCAAGTGCTTCAGGGCGGAGTCTTTTTCCTTTACAAGCCTTACAAGGAGTTATCCTCATAAAACTCTCATACTCTTTTTTTGTGCTCTCTGATGCAGTCTCCCTGTATCTCCTCTCAACATTTTTGATAACTCCCTCAAAAACGACATCATATACACCAACGCCACGCTGTCCTCTGTAATGCACCTGAACACTTCTGCCGTCAGTTCCATGCATAAGCATATGTCTGATATCCTCAGGCAGATCTTTATAAGGAGTGTTAAGGTCAAATCCATATTCCTCGGCAAGTGCATCAAGGACACATCTCGCATAGCTTGTCTTATTTGTAACAGACTGCCATCCATTTACGACAAGTGCTCCGTCTGCGATACTTAACGATGTATCAGGTATCATAAGCTCCTCTGCAAATTCCATCTTATATCCGATACCGTGACATACCTCACACGCACCAAAAGGATTGTTAAATGAAAATGTCCTTGGCTCTATCTCATCAATACTTATACCGCAGTCAGCACAAGAAAAACTCTGGCTGAACCTAAGCTGTTCTTTCCCAGGAATATCTACTATAAGAAGTCCGTCAGAAAGTCTCATGACATTTTCAATCGAATCGCTAAGCCTCTTTTCTATGCCGTCCCTGACAACAAGCCTGTCAACCATTATCTCTATGTCATGCTTTTTATTTTTCTCTAACTTTATATCCTCTGACAGGTCATAAATGTGACCGTCAACGACAACCCTTACATAACCGCTCTTTCTGGCACTTTCAAATACCTTGACATGTTCACCCTTTCTTCCCCTGACAACAGGTGCAAGAAGCTGCAATCTCGTACCTTTTTCAAGTTTCATAATCTCATCACATATCTGGTCTACCGTCTGCCTTTTTATCTCTTTTCCACACTTAGGACAATGCGGTATGCCAACCCTCGCATAAAGAAGTCTGAAATAGTCGTAAATCTCCGTCACAGTACCGACTGTAGAACGTGGATTTCTGTTTGTAGACTTCTGGTCGATTGAAATAGCAGGTGGAAGTCCCTCTATCTTCTCAACATTCGGCTTTTCCATAAGCCCAAGAAACTGTCTTGCATAAGAAGACAACGACTCCATATATCTTCTCTGCCCCTCCGCATAAATAGTATCAAACGCAAGAGATGACTTTCCCGAACCACTAAGTCCCGTAAGAACCACAAACTCATCCCTTGGAATATCAACATCAATATCTTTAAGATTGTGCTCTGCTGCCTTTCTTATCTTTATATACTTCTTAACTTCCTCATGTTTTGCCATAAAAAACCTCATTTCTAAGCAGATTATCAAAACTTTGTAAAACTGTCCGCCTTTGCTCAGAGACAGACAGAAATGTAATACCAGTGATAATACATATTTTTCGCACATAATATGTCGAACATGTATGCGTTCATCATATCATCAATCAGCCAGAATTTCAAGTACATATGTTCGTTTTTCTATATCTTCAAACTACGCGTACTCTCTCAATGAAAAATCCATCTATTTGTTACATAATATCCATCTGCCCCAAAAACATATTACTGTTCATATCTACAATGCAATCAGCAGCAATTACAACTCATCCATTCTAAATATATTGTTGCAGTTCTCCCATTTTTTTATTATAATAATGTTATATTTTACGTGATGATATTATTCAGAAAGGTCGTGAATAATGCTTAAATTTAAAAACCGTGTAATCGCCATATGCTGTGCAGCTATTGACAGTGATTACAATGAACACTATATGAGATATTTTGTTGAATTTTCAAAAAAACATGATTTTAAACTTTTATTTTTCCGTTCCTTCAGCGATCTTTACCGTGCAAGAAGCGGAGGAAAACATGATGAAGGTGAAAGTTACATTTTCAACCTTATAAACCATGAACTTATCGACGCTATGATAATCCTTTCCGAAACGGTTAAATGTCCTATAGTCCGTGATGAGATTATATCAGAGGCACTTAAGAAACATATACCTGTCATTTCGATAGACCGCCCTATTGATGGCTGTTACAATATAAGATATGATTATCAGTCTGCATTAGAAAAGATATTATGCCATCTTATCGAGGATCATCATTATACAACAATAAACTTTATTGCCGGTATCAAGGGTAATTATTACTCGGAAGAGCGCATTGAAATATATAAAAAAGTACTGACCGAACATGGTATTCCTATTGAAGAGGAACGTATAGGCTATGGAAGTTTTTGGACTACACCTACGGAACATGTCATAAAACAGTTCTTAAATAGTGACCTCCCTATGCCACAGGCTATCGCATGTGCCAATGATGTCATGGCTATAACTGCTTTTCATTTACTTACCGATGCCGGATATGATATTCCTCAAGATATTGCCATCACCGGCTTTGACGGTATAACTCCGGCTATTGACCATTTTCCGCCTATTACAACAGCACAACATGATTTTAAAAATGCCGTAAAATTATCTTTTGACTTATTAAATGACCTGTTTACTGGAAAAGAAATTCCTAAAGATAATGTAATTCCGTCAAAGGTTATTATAGGTGGTTCCTGCGGATGCAATCAGAAAAACTTAAAACAATACAGTAATCTGTCATACAAACTAAACAACAAATTTAACAACCAGATATATTTTAATGATCATCAGATAAATATGTCTGCTGATTTAACTGATAACAACTCTTTTCAAGGTGTTTTTGATACACTTACACGATATGAGAGATTTTTCTGCAGTCATAGATTCTGGCTCTGTATCGTTGATAACTTTTTGACTGAGGAGGAAGAGCTTTCTGACATTCTTGATGAGCAGACATACTCTCATTCAGGATACTCCAATCATATGGATGTTGTTTTATCAAAGCATGATACTGTCTGGCAGGGTATGACTGATTTTGAAACAGTTAATCTTCTTCCAAATCTTGAGCAGGTTCTTGAAGAAGAGGATAATATCATGTTTGTTCCATTGCATGTGTTAAGCCATACGATAGGGTATGTAGCATTTGTATATGAGCCTGACAGGATAAACATGGAACAGCTTTATCAGTTTCTCATGAATGTCAGCAATTCACTTGAAACAATGAAAGTTCACCAGAGGCAGCAGAATATCATATCAAACCTTGAAAATAAATATATACATGACCCACTTACTGGTCTTTTAAACAGACGCGGATTTTATCAGAAAGTACTTCCACAATTTAAACTCTGTATTACTGAACAGAAACATTTTATTGCAATATCAGTTGACCTTAATGGACTAAAAAAGATAAATGATACCTATGGTCACTCTGATGGAGATATTGCAATCTCGGCAATAGGAAATATACTTATAAAATCAAGTATCAGAGATGAAACATGTGCAAGATTCGGTGGTGATGAATTTGTCATGGCCGGTCCATTGGCAGACGGACTCGATACCAATGATTTTTTAGATAAAATTCACCAGAATATTAATATTTTCAACAAAACGCATAACTATCCTTACAATGTCAGTGCAAGTATTGGTGTTATAACCGGTGTACCTACAACTGATATTTCACTTGATGATTTTATAAAAGCTGCCGATGAAGAAATGTATAAAGATAAAGTTCTTCATCATCAGCTTAGAGAATAACAAAAAGAGACAGTGCATAAAAAACATTGTCTCTTTTTGTTATTCTCTGTGATTATCGTTAAGCGGATATTCTCAATCCGCTCTATTACTTTCTTGATAATGCTAAATACTGTTATTTACATACTCTCTTATTGCATTGTCATCCTCAGGCATCTGACAGCCTACAATATACATTCCATCATTTTCAGAGCAGCGGATAACCCTACCTTCAAGTACATTATGTTTCGGAAGATCAAAATCTTCAATTTCAATCTTTATCTTAGCATTTTTATTTTCTTTAAAATATGAATCTTTTGTCAGCAGAGCAAAACCATTTGCACTTATATTGTCAAGTCTTGCATCTATTACTTTTCCCGACTCCTGTAATATTATCTTACACTTATTATTTATATCCATACGAGGATACTTTCTTCTGTTCTTTATCGTCGGTCTTGATGTTACCGTAATCTCAAATGTATGTGCACCTTCCGACTGAATTTGTTTAATGCCTGCACTCTTCCACATATACAATACATTTCCAACAGTTATCTGCAACTGACATTCTGACTCTTTATATGTTTCTTTTGCCTTTGGAAGATTTACGATAACCTTATCATCAATCTGTTTTATAACATCTCCATGAAGTATCTCAACAGAATCCTCTAAATCTGCTTTCTTTATGGAAACCTGAACTTTCATTCCAGGCTGTATATCCTCGATTCCCATAAATCCACCGATACCAAGTTCACACATAAGAGCCTCAACAACCTTTTCAATATCATTTATATTAGTCATAGACTCTTCATACTTACTAAGCATACGGTTGCTTATCTCATTTGAATATGATATGCATCCTGTCATGTCAGATACGATTCCAGATACATTATCCATATTATCAACAAGCTGACGATTTGAGTTTTCAACCTCTTTCATAGCTGTATCAATCTCCTGGATATGACTTTCAAGCTGTTTTGAGTCATCATTTATCTTTCCAACATTCTTTCCGGTTTTTGTAACCTTTTTAAATGTCTCCTGGACAAGCTTTATCGTTTCCTCCATCGATGCAGTCATCTTATCCGATGTCTGCTGAAGTCTTATAAGAGCATCTTCTATCTGACCTGATGAAGACTGTGTCTCTGTACTAAGTGAGCTTATCTGCTGAGCAACAACCCCAAATCCTCTGCCCGCTTCCCCAGCTCTTGCAGCTTCAATAGAAGCATTCAACGCAAGAAGTGTCGTCTGCTCCGTAATCTCTTCGATTTTACCGGTCTCAAGCTTAACCCTTTCAAATTCCTCCCTGAAGTTTTCAAGTATCTTTCCCATTTCAGAAGCAAGATTCGTCATTAAATGTGTAGTCTCAACAAGACTTTTAAGATCATCTGAACTATTTTTTGCATGTTCTCCTGATTCAACAGTTAAACTTACCATCTGTTCTATCATTTCTGCAACATGCTGTACCTGTGAATTAATATCCGTAGTCATATTTACAGATGATGAAGTTGTCTCTTCAAGTCTGCCATTATTATCTTTAAGTGTTACCATACCATCAACAACTACATTAGCACTGTGAGTATTTTCAACAGAAATCTCTCTTACTACAGATACACCACTCATAATTGAATTACTCGCTGTTTTAACCTTTTCAACCGTTGTGATAACACGTTTAAGATCAGCTTTTATGCTATTTGTCATTGCGCCATCAGACTCATTAAGGTGATGAATCGACATTACATAACAAATGTAACAGAGAATTATAGCAGACAATTCAAGCTGATAATTTTTCATATCTGCTTCTGAATTATATCCACACATTACATGATAAACAGAACTTATTATGATAATAATCGAGTTTACGATACCACAGTAAACCATAAACTTACGATTTTTATACAGTACAAGAAGACTTGTAACTGGAAGAATATATGTAAATGCTATTGGTGATTCAGTTGTACTTATAACAAATGTATAAAAAATCCCATAACCAATTACAAGGTTGTATTTATACAAATCTGTTTCCCATCCTTTAACTCTCAAAAGGATTTCTCCTGAAACTATCGGAATCCAGCAAAGTGCTAGAAATACAGCATAATAAGATGCCGTATTAAGCCCGTTAGCTACATCAGAACCATAATTTGCTGAAAGAAGTATCGCAAATATGAACCATATGCGCCTTGCTTTTCTGTTTGCCTTTTCCTTAAAAACATTTTCATCGTAATTCATAAAACCTCACCTCCACATATTTAGATCAGGTAAATTCACTATCCCTTATCTGATTGAACTATCTTTTACAGTGCATAAAAAATTTTGATATCTCCCTGATAGTTTCACCACTCTCTTTAAGTTCCGGCTCAAAAACACTGAATGCATGTGTCAATTCAGGCTTCTTTTCAAAATTTATCAATTTATGGTATTTATTATTTTTTTTGAGTGCTTTTACAAAATTAATGGTGTAATGTTTTAAATTATCATTCTCGCTTGTCACAAGAAAACACGGCGGAAGTGCATTTATCAATTCCGTATTTTCAGGGTTGACATACTTCGCAAAACTTTCTTTTTTGTAATTCTTTCCATAAAGATATTTTGGAAGGAACAACCCCAGTTTATCAAACTTATTTGTATAGAACATACCACTTATAAGCCCAAGCGCTTTTATGTTTATCTTTGATGCCTTAACCTTCGCCGCCGCAGCCATCTTTTTGTTTGTTATCATAGCTGTTGTATATGTTAGGAGACATGCTCCACCACTGTCACCTACCGCGAAGATTTCCTTCTCATCTCCATTATATTTTGAAATATTTTTGTCAATATAGTCAAATGCTCTCGATAAGTCTTCACACTGGTCAAAAAACATGCAGTCCGGCACAAGACGATATTCAACACTAAATATAACATATCCAAGTTTACACATTTTCGCACAAAAATATCTGTTAAACTCCTTACTTCCAAGAATAAGACCTCCGCCATGAACATTTATGATGACCGGAAGCTTTTTACTGCCCGCTTCTTTAGGTCTGTAAACATCCAATCTGTGTGCCTTATCTCCATCATCAAGGTATGCTATGTTTTTATATTCCTCAACATCATCTGGGAATGTCATTCTTTTTTCTCTTTCCTTTTGTTCTTTAAAAAAATCAGCCCGCTGTTTGTAAAAAATATCTGTAATACTATGGCTCATATATATTCCTGCCTCTTTATCTTAATTTATAGTTATAATTAAGGCGGGTATCATCCTAATCCGATGACCTCCCCGCCCTAATATTATTTTAGCTTAAAAGTGCTTTATCATTTGAGAATTCCTCGCCGCTTACCTCTTCAAATTTCTGAAGCAGGTCCTCAACTGTAAGTTTCTTTTTTTCTTCACCCTTGATATCAAGTATAACCTGTCCCTCATTCATCATGATAAGACGATTTCCATGCACTATCGCATCTCTCATATTGTGTGTAACCATCATTGCCGTAAGATTATTTTCTGCAATAATCTTATCTGACAGTTCAAGAACTTTTGCCGCTGTCTTAGGATCGAGAGCCGCTGTATGTTCATCAAGTAAAAGAAGTTTTGGCTTTTTGATCGTAGCCATAAGAAGTGTAAGTGCCTGTCTCTGTCCTCCTGATAAAAGACCAACCTTTGAAGTCATTCTGTCCTCAAGACCAAGATCAAGTTTGGCAAGCAGCTCCCTGTACTTCTTCTTTTCTGACTTTGTAACGCCCCATCTCAAACCTCTTCTCTGACCTCTCCTGGCAGCAAGTGCGAGATTTTCTATGATTTCCATAGTAGATGCAGTTCCATTCATAGGATCCTGAAACACTCTTCCGAGATACGGAGCTCTCTTATGCTCTGAAAGCCCTGTCATATCAACTCCATCAATTACAATACTTCCTTTATCTATAGGCCATACTCCTGCAACAGCATTGAGTGTGGTAGACTTTCCTGCACCGTTTCCACCAATTACAGTAACGAAATCACCGTCTTCGAGTTTTAAGTTGACACCATTTAAAGCTTTCTTCTCATTTATCGTACCAAGATTAAATGTTTTATGCACATTGTTTAGTTCTAACATTTTCAGGCACCTCCCTTTGCAGCTTTTCTATATGAATTCTTAGCTTTTCCTCTGAGATATGGTACTGCAAGGAATATGGCAACAACCATAGCCGAGAACATCTTCATATCAATAGTAGGAAGACCAAGCCACAATACAAACTGAATAACTATATAGTAGATTATGCTTCCGACTGCAACAAATGCGAGTCTCGCACTGAAATTGAGTTTCTTTCCAAAGATTGCCTCTCCAAGCACCTCACCAATGATAACTGATGCAAGACCGATAACGATAGAACCTCTACCCATGTTTACATCAAAGTTACCCTGATACTGCGAAAGAAGACCACCTGCAAATCCTACAAGACCATTAGAAAATACAAGTGCGATAACCTTTGCAACATTTGTATTTATACCTTGTGCCCTTGACATGTTAGGATTACAGCCTGTCGCTCTGATCGTAAAACCGAGTTCCGTTCCAAAAAACCAGTACATAAGACCTATGACTATCGCAAGTATGACAAGCACTGCAACTATGGTGGCAGGATTATCACGACCTGTGACAACTAGCTTATACATGTCTACATTTACAGCCTGATTTGCCTTTCCCTCTGATATGTTCAGATTTATCGAATATAATGAAAGCTGTGTAAGAATACCCGCCAGTATATCAGGAATTCCAAGAACAGTATGTAACACACCAGTAATAAGTCCTGCAAGCATACCTGCAACAAATGCAGCCACAACCGCGGCTATCGGACTCCATCCTTTCAAAATAAGCATGACAGTGACAACACCACCCGTTGCCATCGTTCCATCAACCGTAAGATCGGCAAAATCAAGTATCTTAAAAGTCAAGAATACTCCTATCGCCATGATTCCCCAGATAAGTCCCTGGGCTACAGAACCGGGTAATGCGCGAACAAGTGCTGTGATATCCTGTGCACATACCACTGGAATTAAACTGTACATTTTTCTCCTCCGTTCCGTCGGTTTTTAACTCCCGACACTTTATATTACATTTGGGTATTCGACTTTTTCTTCCAAAAACCCTTAATAGATGTATTATATTATAATTATTATTATAAAAGCAATGAAAATGTATATTTATTATTTATTTTTTGTAGTTTTTCTCGAGTTATTTTTTTTATCTTCATTGTCTTTTTTTATCGTATCACCTTCTGAAATCTTTGTTCCTTTCTTCACACTGCCTATGCTCGCACCGCCAACATAATAATCTTCCTGCGGCTTAGGTGATACAGTTTCCTGTACATCTGCACTATAGGCACTTTCAAGCCCCAATTTACCATGCCTTTCCACAATAAAATAATGAACGACCATAGCAAATGCAAGAACAATCATGACAGCAATGACCGTTTTCCTTCCACGGCCATGCATCCACTCTCTTATTTTTCCCATAGATTTTTAACCCATGCTTTCTATATCTTTTATTATCATTCCTGACATCGGAGGACACTCAACATGAATGTTTCCGTTTACAACAGGATAGACCTTAGCCTCATCAGAATAACCTTCCCTGCTGCTTATCATAAGCCTTGCCATACGCGTCTCCTGAATGACGCCAAGTCTCCACACCGGTATATCTGCCTCACGAACCTCATCACTGCTGTTTATCATGACAACTATCTTATCGTTCTCGTCAAATCTTCCATAACCTATCAGTTTATACTGACCTTTTAAAAAGAGAATCGAACCTGTCTTAAATACCTGATAATCCTTGTGTATCCTTATAAGCTGTCTGTGATATTCAATCAGTTCCTGATCTTCTCTTCCCCAAGGATATGTCCTTCTGTTGTCAGGGTCAGTCCAGCCGCAAAGTCCTGCCTCATCACCATAATATATAGTCGGTGCTCCCGGCCATGTCATCTGTATCATGACACCAAGTCTGAAAAGAGCCTTATCTATTCCCTCATCTGCCGCCTGAGGTCCCACACTCGCTGTTCTTCCGACCCTGTGATTTGTTCTCGTCATAAACCTTGAATGGTCATGGTTTGAAAGTTCATTCATGGCAACCTGAAGCGACTGTGTGTTAAATCTTGTCATATAATTTCGCATAGAGCCAAAGAACGCATCAGCATTGCCAAGAAGATCCTCCCTGTACTCATCACTATGCTTTTCAACTCCTGTCAAAAACCATGTTATAGGCTCCATAAACGCATCATAGTTCATAACTGTATCCCACTGGTCACCGCGAAGCCAGCTCGTAGGATCACCATAATGCTCTGCAAGCACGATTGCATCAGGATTTGCCTCCTTGACATTTCTCCTGAATTCTTTCCAGAAATAATGATTGTATTCCTGTGACTGTCCGAGGTCTGCCGCAACATCAAGTCTCCATCCGTCAACATTGTACGGAGGTGAAACCCATTTTCTCGCTATATGCATGATATAGTCAAAAAGAAGCGGTGAATCCTCATAATTGAGTTTAGGAAGTGTATCGTGTCCCCACCATCCGTCATAGTGATAATTGTATGGCCACATATCTTCGTTAAACTTAAAGAATGTCCTGTACGGACTCTCACTAGATACATACGCACCCTTTTCGTAGCCTTCTGCATCCTCATATATACACTCTCTGTCAAGCCATTTATTGAAAGAACCACAGTGATTGAAAACACCATCAAGAATAACTTTCATGCCTCTTCTGTGAACTTCCTCAACAAATTTTGCAAAAAACTCATTGCTCGCCTCAAGATTTTCCTTATCAGTCACCCTGCACACATACTTTGTCGCATATTTATTAGGATAAGTTCCATCACACATAAGGTTTCCCTGTTCATCCCTGTGTAAGACTTCGCCCTCATCTTTAACTATCTTTCCAAAATGGGGGTCGATATAATCATAATCCTGAATATCATATTTATGATTTGATGGTGATACAAAAAGCGGATTAAAATATATCGCGTCAACACCAAGTCCCTGCAGATAATCAAGTTTCTGCCAGACACCCGCTATATCACCACCATAAAATTCCCTGACACCCATCGAAGCCGGATATTTAAACCAGTCATTCACCTTGTCAGTTCCCTCACCGATATAGACATACTCATCTTTCTCAACATCATTTGACCTGTCACCGTTACAAAAACGGTCAACATATATCTGATAAAACACTGCACCTTTCGCCCAGTCCGGTGTACTAAACGAAGGTGTTATCGTAAAGTTGTAATAAGGTTCAACTCCACTGCATACTCCAACACTGTTGTAATAACATACCACACTTCCGCTTGTAACTTCAAAATAATAATCTATCATTTTATCTGTAAGTTCAACGGTGCTCTCATAGTAATCAAACATTCTGTCATTATACACTTTTTCCATCTCTATACGTGTATCGGTACAGACTACAAGAACTACTTTATCAATATTCTCTCTGCCCGTTCTGAATCTTATCTTAACATTCTCATTTATCTCAGGTTCAGGTGGGATACGGTATCTCGCCGTACCATCACTAAAAAGTGCCTGAGGGTTAAATATAGTTGTAAGATTGTCGATAAAAAGCTGTGTTTTCATAGCTTTTGTCATCTTTCCAAGCCTTACATTCAAATCCATAACATCACTCCTATAAAATAAACTCATGCCTCATTCAGGCATGGGACTGTAATCCTGTAAAATCCCATCATTGACACATAGCCTGACAGTTAGTGCCATGCCCTTCATATGAACAGTAACATTTTACTACAATTACTGACTGTCCTCAACAGATTTTCCCTATACATCCATATTTTTTGCATAAATAATATATCATCCACTTTGAGCCTGCAGACTACATCCTTTCAGATATAAAAAATACCATCCACAACTACAGCGTGACCAGCATAAATAAAACTGCTATATATCAAGCGTTTTCAGATATCCCAATAAATTTTCCTTTGTGTTAGCCTCAGGTTCATCCAGAACTTTATCAAGCATATTCTTCAAAATATCACCCATTTTGGGTCCCGGCTTTACCCCTGCCGCTATCAGATCAGAACCAGTTACCGCCAGATCTTTCACAGACAGTGGCTGTGCATTTTCAACGATATATTCAAACCTTTTAACCCCGGAATTTATCTTTGAAAGTTTTTCATCAAGCATCTTATCACTCTGCGATAACACATCAGCATACTCGACAAGAAAAAGCATATTCATGATATCTGCACCTATCTTTGACACTGCACACCTGAAAGCCCTGTTTGTGTCTTCCATACGGTAATCATGAAATTTTATGAGCCTGCATGTCTTTGATATCGAATCATTGTCAAAGGTAAGTCTTCTCATGATCTTCTTCGCCATCTTCTCACCTTCCTGCGGGTGTCCGTAAAAATGACCGATACCATCTTTGTCAACAGTCATTACTACAGGTTTTGCGATATCATGCAAAAGCATCGCCATGCAGAGTACCGTCTGCTGTTTTTTATCCATCTCTGCAGTAAGCCTTTTGGCTGTGTCCAATACATCTTCTGGTATATTATCATATATCTTCTTATCTGAAGTAACTCCAAAGAAACAGTTCATTATCTCAACACAATGTATACTATGCTCTCCAACTGTATATATATGATGCGGATTTTTCTGCTCTGTCACGATAGCTATATCAAGTTCAGGCAGAAAATACTTTGTCATTCCAGTATCATAAGCGTCCCTTATCCTTCCTGCATCTTTTGAGACAAGCAGTTTTGTAAGTTCAACTCTTATCCTCTCTGCACTTATGTTTTCAAGATGAGCCGCTCTCTCAACGATAGCTTTTCTTGTCTTTTCCTCAATCTCAAATCCAAGCTGGCCCGCAAATCTTACAGCCCGAAGCATCCTTAGTGCGTCCTCATCAAATCTCTGTCCGGCATCACCCACACATCTTATTATACCATCTTTGAGGTCTTTAATACCGCCAAATTCGTCTACAATCCCCCTATTCTCGTTGTAAGCCATCGCATTTATCGTGAAATCACGGCGTTCGAGGTCAAGTTTGAGATTGTCGGTAAACTCCACCTGTTTTGGATGTCTGTTATCCTCGTACTCACCATCTATCCTGTATGTCGTAACTTCATAGCCGATATGATCAAGCATAACTGTAACTGTACCATGCTGTATACCTGTATCGATTGTTTTTTTGAAAAGCTTTTTTATCTCAGGTGGCTTTGCAGATGTGGTAATGTCCCAGTCCTGCGGCTTTCTGCCAAGCAGTGTGTCCCTGACACATCCCCCTACTGCGTAGGCTTCATATCCTGCCTGTTCAAGTTTACTAATAATATATGAAACATGTTTCGGTAATATCATCTTCAATTTTCTTTCACCTCACCAAAATATAATAATATAATAACCTGAAATGTACTGGTTTGACAAATGTTTATTTTTTTGTCGGGGTGATAAACGGACGCCGAGAATGGTGGTTATGATTCTGCGCTCAGGAACGCTTTCGCTCGAAGAACTGCGTAACGGTACATAAGCGGGCAAAACACGCCCGCTAAATGCCGACACAGTTCTAACGTCCTTCGGTCAGGAATCATAACCACCATTCTCGGCTGGGGAGCGATATGTGGATGGATAATTAAGTGGATTTTAATTAGCTTTAACTAGATAAAAAGTGTGTCAGGTCTGGTTTTTGAGACTGACACACTTTTTGTTGAAATTTATATTGTTTATCTGCTATTTAATACTATAAAAATTATAAATACTTCTTCAATACATCAACCCTATCAAGCTGTTCCCAAGGGAGGTTAAGTGCATTATGTCCGAAGTGACCATATGCTGCTGTCTGCTTGTAGATTGGTCTTCTAAGGTCAAGCATCTTTATGATTCCTGCCGGACGAAGGTCAAAGTTTTCTCTGATTATCTCAACAAGTTTCTCATCTGAAAGTTTTCCTGTTCCAAATGTATCTACCATAATAGATGTAGGCTGTGCAACACCAATAGCATATGAAAGCTGAATCTCACATTTGTCTGCAAGTCCTGCTGCCACAATGTTTTTTGCAACATAACGTGCTGCGTATGCTGCTGAACGGTCAACTTTTGTACAGTCTTTTCCAGAGAATGCTCCGCCGCCATGACGAGCATATCCGCCGTATGTGTCTACGATTATCTTACGGCCTGTAAGTCCACTGTCTCCGTTTGGTCCACCTATTACAAAACGTCCTGTAGGATTGATGAAATATTTTGTTCTTTCATCTGTGAGCTCCTGCGGAACTACAGGATCTATCACATATTTACGGATATCTTCATGAATCTGTTTCTGTGAAACATCTTCTGCATGCTGTGATGAGATAACTACTGCATTTACATGAACCGGTTTTCCGTTTTCATCATATTCAACAGTAACCTGACTCTTTCCGTCTGCACGAAGATAAGGAAGTGTCCCGTCTTTGCGTACTTCTGTGAGCTTCTTTGTAAGTTTATGTGCAAGTGCAATCGGATAAGGCATGTATTCCTCTGTCTCATTTGTCGCATAACCAAACATCATACCCTGGTCACCTGCTCCAATTGCCTCAAGCTCCTCGTCAGTCATCTGATTTTCTTTTGCTTCAAGTGCCTTGTCAACACCCATTGCAATATCTGCTGACTGTGAATCAAGAAGTACATTTACCTTACATGTATCGCAGTTAAATCCCTTCTCATCAGCATCATATCCAATCTCTCTGATTGTCTCTCTTGCAATCTTCTCATAATCAACTTTTGCCTTTGTTGTAATCTCACCCATGATAAGTACATAATCTGTTGTTATAGCTGTCTCACATGCAACACGGCTCATTGGATCCTGTTCCATAAGTGCGTCAAGAATCGCATCTGATATATTGTCGCTTATTTTGTCAGGATGTCCTTCAGTTACTGATTCAGATGTAAATAATCTTTTCTCCATCGTATCCTCTTTTCTGCACTGCTCTGTACATTTCAGTCCGTATCAGGCAGTGCAAAGATACCAACTGTACTCTTATCTTTGAGGAAAAAAGCGACATATCACTAAAAGAATAAAATTCTTAATATCATAATAAAAAGTCCACCGACACAACTCGATGGACTTGATATATCTCAACTCCTCTTATTGTTCGATTTCTCGCTTAGATTGGCACCTTCCTTTATGGGGTTGCCGTGGTTTCACAGAGCCTTCACTCTCCGCCACTCTGAATAAGAGTATTCTATTTATTTTTTACAAACACATATAAGATACACCCTATATATTAGTTTGTCAACAATTATTTTATTTTTTTTGCTAAAATTTTTATTTATAGCAATAGCAAGTTATACAGCAGTAAAATTGTACATATTTTTATATATTATTTGTATTGCTTTTGTATATTTTTTTGATTTTTTTATTGAAATATGGTATACTCTCTTTCAAAATCATTTTTTATTCAGGAGGTTATTATGCGAAAAGGACTATTTTCAAAAAACGGATTATGTAAGATCCTTGTCACAAGTACTGTTTTTGCTTTAGTTACTGTAACATTTCCAAGTCATATCAGTTCTCTGTCAGTAGTTCATGCAAATAGTAATATTTCAGTCAACTCTGTTACAGTTCAGGATATTGATACGGCTGCAGACACATCCGATGATGATTCTGTTGCTACAGACGATAATACATCAAACGATGGTTCTGATTCAGTTTCCGACAAAGACAGTGTTGATAGTACAGATAGTACAAATAATAAAAAAACAGACACCGTTAAAAAACCAAAAAAAGAACATACCAACAAAAAAACTTCATCTTCTGACAGCAGCAAAAAAAATACAAATTCCCAAAAAACAGTTTCAAAAAAATCCGATAAAAAGGACAAAAAGAAAACTAAGAATAAAGAGCCAAAACATTTTAAACCTATTATCGGAAAAACAGTTACCGTTACTATGGAACATGTTCAGAAAAAATTAAACCGTATTTCTTCTGATATCAAGGAAACACAGTATAAGGCATACCGCACAAAAAGAGTTATCACTTCCAAAAGAAAGCAGCTTTCATCGATAAATACACTGACAAAAGACAGTAAAAATGAAACAAACATTGTTACTGTCTCAAGTGTTTTTGAACCTTCACAATCCCTTAAATCATACGCTAAGCAATATGACTCATCTCTCAGCGTATATCTGACACAGGAAGTTTCATCATCACAGCCTGCTGTTACTGCTTCCGGTTCATCCATCCTGCCAGATTTTGAAAAGATATCTTCTCTGATGGATACCGTTTCGATAAAACACAATATCACACATTCAAGGAGAGCTATCAAGTCTGATATCATCAAAAATAAGGCTAAGATCAAAAGCATACATAGAAAGATCAAAAGTCAGAAAAAGGTGCAGCAGACTACTGCCAAATATGTTGTTGTTTCTATCAACACAAAAAATATATTTGAACCTTCAAATGTAAGCACAAAAACTTTACAGAAAGCACTTGAGGGTACTGCCCTTGAGGAACTTGCTCCTGCATTTGTCAGAGCAGAAAAAAAATATGGTATAAATGCGATTGCAATGACCTCTATCGCTGCTCTTGAATCGGGCTGGGGCAAGAGCAAACGTGCAGTCAATGATAACAATCTTACAGGCCTTGGTGTTTACAGCGATTCAGCCAAAGGCATCAATGCAAACACTAAAGAAAAAAATATTCTTATGACAGCCGAACGACTTGCTACCCATTACAGCAAACCGGGCCAGATGTATTATAATGGAACAGGTTTTGACGGAGTTAACCGAAAATATTCCGCTTCAAAAACATGGGGATGGAAATGCGAAAATATCGCTTTCCGTATTATGAATAAGATAGCAAATCCTTCTATCGAATCACTTGCATAACAAAAAAACGCTCAGATTTTTTAATCTGGGCGTTTTTCATCACAGAAAGTCATTTTCCATTTTTGTAAATGTTTAATTGCAATATAATCAATTTCAAATTATACTATATCTAACAATAACAGTAATGCTGCATATACACATATGAAACGACTAACGACATACACTACCAGCACCACTTAAATCTAGTTTTATATGCAGCCACCTGCACAGTCAGAAAAATGCGAGGAGAGATATGAAAATACTTAAAAAACTTATATGGCTTGCTCTTGCTCTTGAGATAATCGTTCTCTTGGTCGTTGTTGCTAATTCAAATGTTGACAATATGACTCTTTCAAAGGGCGAGATTTATGATTTCAATTCGGGATGGACTATTACAAGAGAGGACGGTTCTTCCAAAAAGATAAAATCACTTCCATACAGTGAAAAATCAAAAGCCGGTGAAAAGATAATACTAAGCAATACCATTCCTAAAAAATACAGTGGTATGACCATGTCCTTTTTGTCTGCCGACAAACAGTTCCGTGTGACGATAGACGGTAAACAGATATATGAGTTCGGTGTAAATGATTCAAGACCTTTTGGCAAAACTCCCGGCAGTGTCACCAATTTTATTGATATTCCTGAAAATCTGTCTGAGGGAAAGATTGAGATTGAAATGATATCACCTTACGATAATTACGCTTCAAATATCACAAGTATAACTATATCAAGAAGAGATACATCAATCTTAAACCTTCTCAAATCAAATCTTGGTAATTTTGCCATGTGCATTATTATACTTGCCTGCGGTATTACCCTGTTTATGCTCGCTTTTATTCAGGCATTTTCAAGGCAGACAAAAGACGGTATAAGTTATCTTGGTTTTATGTGTGTGTTTGGAACTATCTATTTTTCCATTGAGACAAAATCACTAAGTATATTTTACGGAAACCAGACGCTTTACTCAAACCTTGTATTTCTTGTGCTTATGCTCTGGCCTGTTTTTATGCAGATGTATTATATAAACAATCTTGAGGAAAAGTTTCAGAAAATCTTCTATGTATTACTTTTCCTTACCCTCACAAATGTGGCATGTCAGCTTACATTGCAGATTCTTGGAATATTTGATTTTATGAATATGGCTTTTGTATCACATATTCTTATATTTATATCAGGAATGGCTATCCTCTTTTCACTGATATGCACTGTCTGTAAGACAAGGGACAAACTGCTTATCATAGAATTTCTCGGAATGTCAGCTTTTATAATCGGAAGTGCTGCAGACCTTATCCGTACATATACTATCCATATCGGTGATTTTGGCAAGTACAGCCGCTTTGGAATGACTATCTTTTCACTTCTTATGGTATTTGTACATATATTAAAAGTCATACGCGGTTACAGTGCCAGCATTGCTGAAAATGCACGACATATGGAGATGGAGGTTCAGGTCATTGAGGAAAAGAATCAGGAACTTACCATTGCAAATGAGGAAGCCGAAAAAGCTAAGGCTGAGGCAATAGCTGCTGCCAATGCAAAAAGTGTCTTTCTTGCCAATATGTCACATGAGATAAGAACTCCGATAAACGCAATACTCGGTATGGATACTATGATACTGCGTGAAAGCACCGATAAAGATATACTCGAATATGCCGGCAATATTCAATCGGCAAGCCAGACACTTTTGTCACTTATAAATGATATCCTCGACTTTTCAAAAATAGAAACAGGAAAACTTGAACTTGTACAAGGTGACTATGCCCTCTCCTCTCTTATCAATGATGTTTATCATATGCTTCTTGGAAAAGCAAAAGAAAAAGGTCTGGCACTTAATGTCGAGAGCGATAAAAATCTACCTGCCAAACTGTATGGCGACGAAGTGCGGATACGTCAGATAATCGTCAATATATTAAATAATGCCATAAAATATACTGAGAAAGGCTCTGTCACATTAAAGGTTGGTATGTCCGAACAGACAACTACTGCTGCCATAACTAGTAATAAAGCAACTACAGCAGCTATCGATATCGAAAACGAATCTAACCTTTATAACAATAATACACCCGACTCACAAGCTACTAAAAACATAATAATAACATTTACCATAACCGATACAGGAATAGGCATTAAACAGGAAAATATACCACACCTTTTCGACTCATTTTCACGATTTGATGAAAACAAGAACAAACATATCGAGGGCACAGGTCTCGGTCTTGCAATAACCAAACAGCTTACTGAACTTATGAGTGGCAGGATAAAAGTTACAAGCGAATACGGTAAGGGTTCCGTTTTTGAAGTAAGTATTCCTCAGAAAGTCGTTTCCGACCTAAAGATTGGTGACATTTCAGAAAAATATAATGCAGCCCCCGACAAAAAGAAGAAAAAGGCTTTGTTCACTGCACCTGACGCCAAAGTCCTTGTCGTTGATGATGTGAAAATGAACATAAATGTATTTAAAGCACTTTTAAAACGCACTGAAATATCGGTTGCCTCTGCAATGTCAGGTCCTGAGGCTCTTGAAATGATAAAAGAAAATAAATACGATATCATTTTCTTAGACCATATGATGCCTGATATGGATGGTATTGAGACTTATAAACATATGAAGGAACTTGAACAAAATCCTAACAAAGATACAACTGTTATTATGCTTACAGCAAATGCCATTATGGGTGCAAAAGAAGAATACATCGGCATCGGATTTAGTGACTATCTTAGTAAACCCGTACAAGCACCAAAACTTGAAGCAATGATACTCAAATATCTGCCTGAAGAACTTGTCACAAAGACCGATAAATGACAGCACCTCTCAATTATAAATTATGGTGATACAATAACACCAATGAATGGAGATATGTATGAAAAACAACAGCAGATTTCACAAAAAACTTTGTACAACATGGGGACAGAATATTGATAAAGATAATGTTTTAAGCGAATACCCACGACCTCTTTTAAAGCGTGGCACTGACAGCTATATAAACTTAAACGGTATCTGGAAATATGCTTTTACAGCCTCAAATAAAAAACCTGTGCGTTTTGACGGTGATATTCTCGTTCCCTTCTCACCTGAAGCACCACTTTCAGGTGTCAACAGACAGCTTAAACCTGATGAATATTTATGGTATGAAAGAACTGTCACTTTTGACATAAACAGACTTTCAGATGGTTCACGCTTTATACTCCATTTTGGAGCTGTTGACCAGATATGCAGCGTATATATAAACGGGATAAAAGTCTGTTCCCACTCAGGAGGTTATCTTCCATTTGAAACAGATATAACCGATATTTTAAAAAGAACTGAAACAAAATCTTCTTTCAGACTTAATGTGCGTGTAAAAGACCTTTCAGACACTTCCTATCACGCAAGAGGTAAACAGTCACTTAAACCAAAAGGAATGTTTTACACTGCACAAAGCGGTATATGGCAGACTGTATGGCTTGAATATGTACCTGAAACCTATATCAAAAAAATTATTGCCAAACCAGACCTTGACAAAAAAGTGCTGCGTATTAAAATTGTCACAAACTTAGATGATACAGAAAATTATCCTTATCATATATCAGAAACACCAAAAAATCATAATAAATGTCAGCTTAGAAAAAACGATACGAAAATATCAGGTGATAAGACAGCTTTTTACAGACACAGCTTAACAAAAACAAATGAAATCAAGGTCTGTATCAACAATCCTGATATATATACAGATATATCTGACAATAAAACACAAACTAACAGTACACAAAAAAACGACAACATAAAAATATATGATATTACAAAAAACACCGACAGCTTAAAAGTATCTGATACTACAAAAAACACCCAAAACTTTAAAGTATCTGATATTACTAAAATAACCAACAATAGAAAAACAACTGGCAGTCACAACGAATTATATAAAGATAGTCCCCACGCTCCGTTTATATATTACGGAATCAGTGACACTTTCATTGAAATACCACTTAACGGACTTGATATAAAAACATGGACTCCCGACACTCCATACCTCTACACCTTTTCAATCAGCATGGGAAAAGATTATGCTGAAAGCTACTTTGCACTACGCACTTTTACGATAGAAAGAGATAAGTCTGACATTCCACGCATATGCCTGAACCACAAACCTATCTTTCAAAAAGGTGTCTTAGATCAGGGCTACTGGCCTGACGGACTTTATACTGCCCCTTGTGACAGAGCACTTATATACGATATCAAGACGATGAAATCTCTCGGTTTCAATATGCTTAGAAAACATATTAAAATAGAAAGTGACCGCTGGTACTATCACTGCGACAGACTCGGCATGATAGTGTGGCAGGATATGGTCAATGGCGGTTCTAAATACAAATCTTGGTTTGTGACTTACCTCGCGACTCTTATGAGTTTTTTTGATACTTCCTGCATAGATAAATTTACCTATCTTTTTTCAAGGGACTCTAAAAAAGGCAGAAAAGAATTTATAAGAGAAACTTTGCAGACGATACATGCTCTCTCAGGCCATCCGTCAATCGCAGCATGGGTTATATTTAACGAAGGCTGGGGACAGTTTGATACAAACCGAATTACAAAACTTGTAAGAAGAACCGACAGTACAAGACTTATCGACCAGGCAAGCGGCTGGTTCGACCAAGGCGGCGGTGACATAAAAAGCATACATAACTACTTTTTCCCACTCCGTCTTTTTAAGAAAGATAAGCGTGCATATGCCCTTACCGAATACGGCGGTTATACACAGACAATAAAGCACCATAACGCCGCATACAGATGTTACGGTTATGGTGCCTGTAAGAATTATAGTGAATTAAAAAAACGATATGAAAAGAGAGAAAAAGAAATTTCTGCCCTTATCCCACAAGGACTTTGTGCAAGCATTTACACACAGCTCTCCGATGTCGAAAACGAACTAAACGGTATCCTCACTTACGACAGGGCTGTTAATAAATTTGACAAGTCTAAATTTGATAAGCACTGACGCAAACATTGATACAAGAGGTACTGTAAGGATAATGCCTATACTTCCCGCTATTCCCCTCATCAGTTCTATACCTATCGTATACGAATTTATGATCTGGAGATACGGGAGGTTATATGCATAATCCAGCAAAAGCTCACTAAGCGAACCGCCAGCAAATGCAAGTATAAGCGTATTTGCCATCGTACCCATCATATCTTTTCCTACATTCATTCCCCTCTTAAACAATTCTTTTACATTTAATTCAGGATTTACATCATGTATTTCAGTTATGGTAGATGCAACAGATAAACCAACATCCATAACCGCTCCAAGTGATGATATCAAAATGCCCGCAAACAACAGGTCTCCTATCTTTATGTTAGTACAGTTTGCAACAGATACAAGACTGTCTATATTGCTTACATTGTATCCTGATATACCCGATATCTTTCCAAAAAGCCATGCAGCAATTCCTGAGATTACAACCCCTGATACCGTTCCTAAAATAGCTGCAAGCGATTTTTTTGTATAACCTGTAAGTACAAATATCGTTATTATCGTAGTAAGTATTACCGTTATCACTGCAGCATTTACCGGACTCATCCCCCTGTATATTGCCGGGAACAAAAACAATAATACAAGTATGAATGTGATAACCAGACCCACCACAGCTTTAACACCGTTTTTTCCTCCTACGATACACAGCAATAAGAAAAACAAACCAATAAATCCATATATATATGGCTCTCTGTTAAAACTGTATACGGATGTAACTGTCACTTCCCCTGACTGATTTGTAAGTGTAACAACTTTCATCCCCTCATAACATGTCGCTCCGTAAAGACTGCCGTTCGTACTCACAGCTTTAACAACCTGACCTTTTCTCTTTCCACTCAAAAACCTGACCTTTACCTCCTGATTTCCAACCCTGCTTCCGTCCTCCTGAAGATTGTCCGTTATAACCTCAGTAACAACTGCTTTTTCAAATTCCTGAGATTTATTTGACACAAGATCAACTTTATCAACATCGCTCCATTTTATAAGAAATATGCCAAGTGCAATAATAAAAAGTACAGGTACTATATATTTTATTAAATCTAATGGTTTCAATTTCATCTGCTATATGCCTCCGGGCAGACCATCTTCCACTAGTGAAAGATGATTTTTTCTAATCTGCCTGCCTATTCTAATCTTTTTTTATTTTACGGTAATCTTACAGCTTGCCTTTTTCGTGCCTGCTTTTGCCGTAATAGTTGCTTTGCCTGCTTTCTTTGCAGTTACAACACCTTTTGAATAAACCACAGCAACTTTTTTATCTGATGATGAGAATGTCACTTTTTTATCTGTCGCATCCGAAGGTGTGACTGTAGCTTTAAGTGTAATCTTGTCACCTTTGTTTAAAGTTGCTTTTGTCTTATTAAGTTTAATGCTTTTTACCGTGTTATTATTGTTAGTTTCCTTTTTCTTAGTGATAGTAAATGAATTGTCAATCTTATCACCTGTATTTACATCATAAGTATTTATTGTAAATGAATCCTTTGTAATATTCACTACTGAATATGTCGGTGTCCATGTCTGGCTTCTATCGGCGATATAATCCTGCTGGGTAGAGATAAGATTGTAATACTTACTTCCTGTTGCAGAGTTTGCTTCCATGTAAAGTACACCTTCAGGATTATTTATCGTACCCTGTGTTTTGTCTACTATCTTATAGCAGAGGTTCTGATTAAGATAATCCTGTTTAGACTCAAGTGCGGCAGTGTCATCTGTCTTTCCGTCTTTTACATTGAGATATTCATTCTTTACATTTTCCTTTGTGTATGCCGTATGTGCTTTTCCATCACTCGTAAGCATATAACTTCTTGAATATGTATGGTCATGTCCCTGAAGTACAACATCTATATCATATTTGTCAAGAAGTGTGGTAAGCTGGGTACGAAGCACTATACCGTCCGAATCTGAATGGTCATAACCTGAACCATAGATATCATGATGGAATGTCACTATCTTCCACCTTGCATCAGGAGCGGCTGCTTCTGCTTTTTTGATAAGAGCTTCATGGTCTGCACAATTGTAATTATTTGTGTTTAAAACGATAAATAATGCATCGCCATATGTGTAGTAATAATCATTTCCGGCAGGTGTTGCATCTTTTTCTTCCGTATATGCATTTGGCACATTGAAATGATTCTGATAATTTGCAAATTTTGAATCATGATTACCGATAGTCGGTGCAACCGGAACATTTACAAGCACATCTGCTGAAAGGAATCCTGCGTATTCATATTCCTGTCCATTATCATCACCTGTATTGTTTATCTGGTCTCCGGCTGACACGATAAAGTCAATATCTGAATGGTCACTTATCGCCGCTGTAAGAGTCTTATTCCAGCTAAACGCATCATTTCTCGCTGCAATACTTTCTGACTGTGCCTCTGAACCCTCTGTCGGTGTCTGTCCTTTAGATGCTCCAATCTGTGGATCACCAACATAAAGGAAACTAAAATCTGAAGTATCTCCTGTTCTAAATTTCTTTGCTGCTGTCCATTTTCCATCAACAAGACACTGATAGTAATATGTAGTATTTTCTTTTAAATCAGTTATCGTAACTTTATTTGCATAGTATGTCACATCATCAATCTTTTTATATTCCTTTGATGTTCCTGTAAATTCTTTATAATTTTCTGAATATGTATTACTTCCATCTTTCTCTGTTGTCTTTGACATATCCGGATTTGTTGAAACACGGACTTTTGCTTCATCTTGTGTTTTGGAGTACCATCCATAATTCATCTTTGTTGCATCTGCACCGGGTACCATTGAAACTTTTTCATAATCTGTCTTTATGGTCTCCCACTTTGTTTTCCACTGTGACCACTCATCCGAGATTGCTTTCTTTCCTGAATTATCATTCCAATGCTCTGTTGCTGCAAAACCTGTCACCGCCATTGTACCTGCAAGACAGGCTGCGGCTGCTGACATAAATAATCTTGATTTTCTCATGATTTTCTTTCCTCCCTGTGTTATGTTTCTCATGTATTTCCTGTACAAAACAGATATTAACACAAGGTTGTAAATCACAAATCATAATACGGTAAAATGAATGTAAAAGATTTTAAGACAAAATTTCTGCATAGTCAAGCGGATATTCGCAATCCGCTTTGCTACTTGCTCATAACACTATTAGCTG
>NZ_JAHLQE010000010.1 GCF_018918235.1 Eubacterium sp. MSJ-13 | reverse complement strand
CCCTGGACACCCTGATTAAGAGTCAGGTGCTCTGCCAACTGAGCTAGAAGCGCATATAATATAAAATAATATCGCTGTCTTTCGACAACGACATTACTATATCATACTGTTTTTTACATGTCAACTATTTTTTTTGACTTTTTTTGTAATCTTGTAAAATTTAGTTATTGGTGCATAGCTTAACAGCAAGTGTCAAGCTATACACCAATAACTTCAATCTGTCACACAGAATTACTTATAATTTCAACTTAATTGTAAACAACATTTTCATCTTTTATTGCCGGTACTATGATTGTTATTTTTTCCTTATTCTTATCTTTCCCCTCCATTACATAATAAGGCGCAAAATACTTTTGTTCCATCCCCAATGGATCACTATACAAACATATTTTTACACTGTTAATCGATACCCCAGACTTTTCATCAACAGATACTCCATCAATTTGAACATCCTTTCCTGCAATAATTCTTTGTGTTGCCTCATCCTTATCTATAGTTTGGTATTCACCAGCTTCTTTTAACATTTCTTTATTCACCGATGTAAATTGGGCAATTTTATATTTACTGTCAATCACAATTTTTATTCCTGGACCTACTCCATAATATTCTATATCAGCAGGATTTTTCTTGATATAATATAAAACATACGATATATCCTGTTCTCCTTCCGATGTTTCAACAGTCTGTCCAACATTAGCATTTCGCAGTTCAAGTTCATCATAATTGATTATGCCGGATTTTTTTATAAAATCTTCTGCTACTTTCTTACATTTCTCTTTGTCAAACTTTATACCCTCTGTTTCATCCAGTGTATTAGAATTTGATATATAAGTTAAACCTCCAGAATTTTCATAATATGATATATAACCACCATCATCCAAATCATATTGCGTAGCAACATTAGCTGATTTATCTTTATTTTCAACCTTTGAATTTAATGTTTCAGCTATTTTACCTATATCTTTTTCAGAATACTCATATGATTTAATCTTATAAACAGCCCTTTTATTTGAAAACACTTTCTGCACATCAATATTTTTATTATAGTCCACCTTTGACACTTCTTCTCCAGACGCACTAACAGCAAGACTATTTAAAGTTATTTTCTCTGCTTTTGCATCCTGTTTATTTTCTTTCTGATTTGCACCATATTTGATATGCATTCCAAAAATAATAATTGCAATTGTTAGAATTATTGCTACTGTTGTCACTATTTTCTTTTTCATATAAACACCTCACTTTAATATCTATAATAATACATAACATAATCCTTTGGAGCATCTGAATACGGTTTTGGATCTTCCGCCTGAGAGCCATACCCCCAAATTCGATCTGCGGCACAATCTTTAGTTGTAAATACCGCTGCTTGTCTATTATGAAAATCTGACCATGGCTGTGTTTCATCCGCTGTAGCAAAAAATGCTTCCTTTACTGAAATTCCCTTTTTTAACTTATTACACATAACACTTCCCATATTTGAAACTAAAAGCGTTGTTGTTGTGTAACCACAAATACTATGAACGCCTTTAGCCATATGACCAACTGAACTTAACCCTCCATTAAGGAAATTACATGTAAATGTTACAAACCACTCCAAATCTTTATTGCCTAGATACATTTCTGTTTGTTTTGCATAATGTTTTCCTTTTTTATAATCCAATGCAAAAGAATAATAGTTTCCTGCCCCATGTTTATTAGGTTTCAAACCATGTCCCGAATAAAATAACAAATCTACATTATCAGCATATAAATCATCTTGACCATTAAGTGATTTACCTTTAAATACATTTTCAAATACACCAGTATTAGTTAACAAAAAACCCACTGACCATTTTTTTGCTTGTCCACTCTTAAAATTTTCATAAATGTCGTTAGCAATACTACTAGGTGCCTCCAAATCATCTAAGTCATCCCAATCAGTATATTTTCCTACAGTTGCTATGCCAACACTACATGTATTCCCATCACTATCTGCACTTACATAAGCCGGACCACTTAATACTATAAGGCATGCAAATACTAAAATAAAAAGCTTTTTTAGTTTTCTAATAAAATTCTTCTTTACCATTATTTTCTCCTATATTATTGTATATTTTCAGATTTCAATTTTGTATATCTTTATAATACATATGTTCACCTTTTATACAAAATCTACAACTTCTATTTACATTGTGAATCCTCTCACTCTATTTAGAGTTAGAAAGTGAAAATTTCATTTTTATCTTCTCGTCAATCAATGTACAAAATAAAAAAATATAGCCTTCATTTTTTAGTGCAAATATGTATAAACTCTTTCAATCCGTCAGGTTACTTAGGTTCATACATCATATAGTTGCAACTTGACTGTGAAATATTCACTACTACTTTGCCAATTTTTTGACCATGCTCCTTAATAAGTTCATTAAGTGTTTTCAAAATTCTTCTCTCCTTTCTTTATGCTCTGAATGTGGTCTTTCATAAACTTTATCAGATCAAATTTTGTACTTTTAGTTTGTTAACTTTAGTACACTTGAAACTATAACACCTTTTATTATTCAAAAAACAAAAAGACCGAAAAGTGGTCGGATTTTAATGAAAAGTGGTAAATTTATATCTTTTTTACCACTTTTCTCTAAAATCTGACCACTTTTCGATTTATACCACACAAATACTCTTTTTTAATGTATAATTATTAATTATATGTAAACAAAGTAAACTAGAAACGAGGTTGACTATGAAAATATCAAACACTGCCGCAATACATATAACTGATTATTTTATA
>NZ_JAHLQE010000150.1 GCF_018918235.1 Eubacterium sp. MSJ-13 | reverse complement strand
AAAAAAAAAGCCATTACCTTTTGTAAAAAATATCCTTCACTTTTTAATCTAAATTATGTATATGAAAAAAATGAGGATATACTTGGACTTATCTATATTTCATGTAAAAATATCAGAAATCGAAAAGCTACAGGTTCATATTTCACACCTACAGCTATTGTTAAAAAACATATTAACGGATTGAATTTCCAACCTGCCGACACTATTCTTGATCCTTGCTGCGGAACGGGTAATTTCCTTTTGCAACTTCCAGAAATATGCAATTTTGAGAATATATACGGAAATGATATAGACATTATAAGTGTAAAGATAGCACGCATAAATATGGCTCTCAAATTTCCCAATGCCTCTTCTGATATTATATGTGAGCATATAACAAATAAGGATTATCTGACTTCTTTTCCAAACAATAAATTTAATTTTATTATAGGTAATCCTCCATGGGGATTTGACTTTTCAGATGAAATGAAAAAAAGTCTTACAAAAAAGTTTAATGCTGTAAATGGAAAAAACATTGAATCCTATGACATTTTTATCGAACAAGCATTTAATAATCTTGTCCCTGATGGTCATATAGCTTATATTGTCCCTGAAGCTATATTAAATGTGAAATCACATATCAACATAAGAAAACTAATTTTACAGATTAGTTCAATTAACTATATCGAATTTTTAGGAAATGCTTTTGACGGTGTACAATGTCCTTGTGTAATTTTAGATTTAATATACACAGGCAAACACTTGTCAACTGTAAATACCACTATTAAAAACGATACACACAATTTTACAATAAAAACTGATAGAAAAATCAATGCTGATAATTTTACATTTAATACAACTGATAATGAATATTCTGTATTGAAAAAAATCAAAGAGTACCCTGGTATCACAACTCTCAAAGATAATTCAGATTTTGCACTTGGTATAGTAACCGGAAATAATAAACAGTATATTTCCAATATTAAAACAGCCGACAATGAAATGATATTAAAAGGTTCAGACATCAGTAAGTACCATATAAACCAAACAGATAATTATATTATATTTACCCCTGAATCCTTTCAGCAGGTAGCACCTGTCCAAATGTATCGTGCTCATGAAAAACTGCTTTACCGTTTCATATGTAACCAGCTTGTTTTTGCCTATGATAATAAGCAGACTCTCTCTCTCAATAGTTGCAATATTGTAATTCCTAAAATTGATGGGCTGCATATAAAATATATACTTGCCATCCTAAATTCACGAATTGCACAGTTTGTATATATAAAGGAATTTAATTCTGTCAAGGTATTACGAAACCATATCGAACATATACCAATACCTATAGTGTCAGAAAAAAAGCAAAATGAAATCATAAAATTAACCGATATTTTAATACAAGGCTGCACTGATAATGAAACTTATATAATATATGATAAACTTGATGATATTATATTTGGACTCTGGAATCTTTCAGATAATGAAAAAAATATTATAAAAAATGCCATTGACAATGAAAATATGTTTCTAACTTCATAATTTAAACGCTCAATATTACAAAATTATTATTCTGTAGTATTGAGCGTTTGTATAATCTTTAAATCTTTTTTCCCTTTTTATATACAATATCAAAAATCTCATGTTGTTGAACTGAAAATGGTTTTAGTTCATCCTCTGTCATAAAAACTTGTCCCTCAAAAACATCTATACCTTTAATACCTGTATTTTCATTTCTATGTTGTGAACCTAATTTACCGGTTTTTAAAAGTTCCCCACTTGTAAGTACCCAATAAATAATCTCATCCCTGCATACTCCAATCCAAATAAATACAGATACTTGTTCCTCTCGGTATATTCCCTGTCCAATTTAAGATACTCGTCATAGGATATAATTCCTGCTGCCAAAAGATATGCCATAACTTTTCCCATTGAACTAAAAGGAAAAACCGATTTTTCTCCATTAGCTCTTTCTATTATTTTTTCGGCCTTTCCCGTTTTCTTCAATAGTAAATCCAGTTCTTCTTTTAATTGCTTCATTTGTGCTTCTCCTTCTACAAAATTCTAACCTCTACATTTTGTAGTATAATATGCGGATAATTCTTACGCAAGCCTATTTCTCATTTATCATTAAGCCTGTCTTCTCTCGATATCCTGTGGCAAATTGGTACCATTATCAGATATATTATAAGAGCATAAAATAATGTCAGCATACAAACAGACAGATTTATCATAAGTGTTACCATATTGTCTATTCTGCTGTAAAAGACGATTATGCTCTGAAATACAAAGTCAAGTGTTCCCACCGGAATAACCATTTTCTTTATAATAAATGGAATTTCCCTTTTGTCATGCACACCCGAAAACAACACACCTGCACCACACACCAATACCAGCAGCACCACAGATGGTACATCAAAATACATTCCCGCACTAACTCCTGTCTCTCCCAGCAGATATATCCATAAAAGTAACGCAAGTCCTGTAAAAACTGCTCCCATAACTATACTTATCCTATTTCCTTTTTTCTGTTTTTCATTCTCTTTAAATAAACTCATAATATTTTCCTCCGCTTTCACAGCATATGTATCGGAAGATATATCCTCACCTGCCAGCAACTCATTCACACTTATATCAAGTGCATCGCACAATGGCTTGAGAGAACCAAAGTCAGGCAGACCATTTCCTGCTCGTGTCAACCCCAGACCAAAAAAAATTGATTTTTTTGTACCCTCAAATACCACTTTCTATTATACCTGCTATCGCTGTATATTGAAAGCAATACTTATGCCTGCAGAAGAAAGGAGTGCCATATTTTCTCGACACTCCAAACTCCATAAGCATCCATCTTACTTGAAAAATGGATCATCTGTATTCCATACAATCTCTATATTGTCCTCTCCATTGATAATCACTTTTTTGATTACCTTCTGGATTTTCTCTCTGTCAAAAGATTCCATATTGATGATACTTTCTAACTGTGTCTCAAACTTACTAGAAGAATTATCTTCTGGCGGTATTTCTGTTTTAAGCTGTTCGATTTCCTGATGCAATTCATCAATCTGCTCCACCATCGCCTTTGAACGCTTGACATACTCTTCTCTTGTGAGCTTGTCATCCTTATAATCAGAATACAACATCATCTTTTTACTGCTGAGGCTCTTCACCTTCTTTTCAAGTGTTGCAATCTTTTCTTCCGGAGATACTTCTTTCGATTTACCAGCTTTCTTTATTCCTTTCTCATCCAGATAAGCTGTTGCATACATATTTACAATTTTTATGATTGCATCTTCAACCTTGGCAATTTCCACCCTGTTGTTTTTGCATGGAGAATTTTCCTCAATTCTTGACGAGTAACAAAGAAGAATGTCACCTTTTACCCTTTTGCTGGGTGCTAAAGCTCTGCCACACACACCACAATAATAAAACGGATTATAGTTTCTCTTAGTCTCATTCCCTTGCCACAGTCTCCGCATACGATTTTTCCCTTTAGCAGATTCATTTCATTAGGTGGGTGTTTTGTAAACTCTTTTGCAAAATAAGCATCCGAGATTTCCTTTACTCTTTCCTGTGCCTTTTCAAATGTCTCTTTGTCAACAAGCGGCTCATGCGTATTTTCAACAATGACCCATTCACTTGGATCTGTTGCATGGAGTGGAATATTATTGTATTTCTCAATTACAACTTTCCCATGCACCGCCGAACCAATATATGCCTGATTTGTCAGTATTGACTTAACTGTTGTTTTGGTCCATACACCATTGGTTTTTACATTCTGCTGGTAACCAAGAGATTTTAAATACATCAATGGTGACATTATTCCCTGCTCATTCAGATATTTTGCAATTGGTGTGTAACCTTTGCCATCTAAAAACAATTTATAAATAAGCCTGACATTTCCAGCAGTTGCTTCATCCACAACAATTCTGTTCTTCTCCGTCTTGGATTTCAGATATCCATATGGAGCAAAACCGCACATATATTCATCAGTAGTCCATTTTCTACGATGTGCAGTTGAAACTTTCTTGGAAATATCCTTTGCATAAAACTCATTTACGATATTTTTCAAAGGCATCATAAGGTCTGTGCCAGGTCTGAACGAGTCAAAATCATCCGTAACAGCAATGAATCTTACATTGAGAAAAGGAAACACTCTTTCAATGTAGTTCCCCATCTCCACATAGTTTCTTCCAAGTCTCGATAAATCCTTAACAATAATACAGTTAATTCTTCCTGTTTTTGCATCCTCAAGCATTCGCTTAAAATCCGGTCTTTCAAAATTAGTACCGGTAAAGGAAGCATCATAATATTCCTCTTCAATTACAATATCTTCGTGATCTTTGACATAATTCTTCATAAGTTCCATCTGTGTTTCGATTGTCCCTCTCTCAATGTTCTCTTCCTTTTCATGGGACAGTCTTGCATATAATCCAGCCTTAAAAAGAACCTTCTTCTCTTTATCCGGTAAGGCTGTGTTTTCCTGTAGCATCATATTTTTTCTGCTTTTTCTTGCCATATTACACAGCCTCCCTTCTGCTGATATTTAATTGTCCACCCGGTTCTTTATCTACTTGATAACCAAGTTTTTCGACTGATTCTAATAACTTCTTATAACAATCATCAAAGTCAAATACGATTTCAATCTCTTTATTCTCTGAAACCCTTACCTCAGAAATCAGTTTTACAACCACGTCCCTGGTCAGTTCCTTAATATCCTTGTATTCGGTAAAATAATTCATCCAGAGATGCTTATCATCCTTCTCCTCAAGAATTAAAGCAATGTTTCTCTCAATCTGGCGAATTATTTCTTCTCCCTCTTTTGCTTTTTTCAGATATGCCTCATGAAGTTCAAGATATTCTTCTTTAGTAAGAATTCCGTCCTTCATATCTTCATACAGTGAAGTTTTCAGTCTTTTACACTTCTCAACTTCCTCAAGTTTTTTCTGTTTTCTTGCTTCAAGACTTTTTACATCAAGCTGCTGGAAAGGAATTGTTCCAATATAATCAAGTATTTCTTCCAGATTCATTACGTTTTTGATATGAAGCTTTAGCATTTCAAGCACCGTACCCTCTAATAACGATACTGATATTGAGTGCTGTGAACACTGCTTTGTCAATTTATGATTAGAGCAGATATAGTAAGCGTATTTCTTATCACCTGCTGTTGTAATTTTTCTTGTCATTGGTGAACCACAGTCTGCACATACTGCAATACCTGAAAGATTATAGACCACATCGGAATCCGGAGAGATTCTCGTATCCATTCCTAACAGTCTTTGAACAATCTCATAGTCCCTGTTACTTATAATCGGCTCATGGTTTTTCTCAATTCTTATCCAGTCAGCTTCCGGCTTAACAACCTCCTGTTTAACCTTATGATTTGGTGTTGTTCTTTTGCCTTGAACAAGATTTCCAATGTAAATCTCATTTTCAAGAATCCTACGGACCGTGACTGAACTCCATACCGATTTTTCATTCTGTAAAAATCCGGTCTGATAACCGCTCCCTGTGCTCTGCTTATATTCCATAGGTGCAAGCACACCCTCATTATTCAACTGTGTTGCTATTGCATCCTGACTCATTCCGTGAAGCTTTAGCCGAAAAATTTCCTTCACAATACCGGCTGCATAAGTATCAATAACCAGCTTATGTTTATCATCATCCGATTTTTCATACCCATAGGGAACAAATGCACCGATATACTCACCATTTTTTCTCTTTACATCCAAATGGCTTCGTATCTTTATACTGATATCCCTGCAATATGCATCATTGATCAGGTTTTTAAACGGAATAATAATCTCATCACCCTGTGACTTTCCAGTCACACTGTCATAGTTATCATTGATTGCAATAAACCTTACACCAAGAGCCGGAAATAATCTTTCGATGTATCGACCTGAATCAATATACTCACGTCCAAAACGTGAAAGATCCTTTACCACCACACAATCAATTACTCCTCGCTTAATATCTTCCATCATCGTCTGAAAAGACGGACGGTCAAAATTAGAGCCGGAATAACCATCATCCACATATTCTTTAACTATTCTAATGTACTTTTTGTCTGCAAGGAAATTTCGGATGAAATCCTTTTGATTTGAAATACTATTACTCTCAGCTTTTGCGCTGGTAGAAACATCGCCATCCTCCTTAGATAATCTAACGTAGATGGCTGCATGATAGATTTTTGAGATTTGTTTACTCATATCGCAACACTCCTTTAAATATTCTACGTCAGATGTACCCAACTAAAATATCAAAGGAAGTTATGCCATATTCATTTAGTCCTTGAACATATCATAGCACAACTCCCTCTCATTTTCCATATGATTCTGAAAAAAGATTCTAAACTGTAAGCAGCATATTCTTGAAAGCTTCTTCTATGGAAACTCCATTATTGGCAAAGCTTACTTTAACTTTCATCTTTCCCACTCTCATCATATAGGGATTTCCAACTTTTCTTATAAACTTCTGCTGTCTCTTTTCAATCGTATCATTCAAATCAGCATGATAAGATGCCATATCGGGCATTTCATTAATCTTGACATCGCTAAAATCAGTATCAAGCAATGCTCTGTATTCTTCTGCTGTCATAAAATCTATCCCCCTTTCAGTAAAAATGCCACCCATAAAATACAGGTGGCTATGTAACCCGGAGCAAATGCCCCGGTAATATTTAATTGTACTTTTCATATGCCCCAATCTGGATTTTTACACATTCAGTAATCTTATCAAGTAGTTCCGTATCTGAAATTGAAGCAACTACCCTCTCAATCTGGACATTTACATCAATGGATACAATCTGCTCACATAATGCCATACTGTCAAATACCTCAAAATCTGTGTCAGTAACCTTTACCTTTGCAGCCGGTATTGGACAGTGGGTTGGCAGATATTTCTTTTTCCATGTTTTTGTGGACATGGCTACTGCTGTGACAACCGGTGAATACTGATTTGCCTTGTTATTTGAGATAATAATATAAGGTCTTGTATACTTCTGAATGCTCCCTTTACTTACTGACTCCAGATTTGCAATAACAATATCGCCCCTGCTCAGTTTCATCTATGTCATTCCTCCTGTTCCCTGATATATTCTTCTGCCTCATCCTCTGTCGGACAGGCAACAATCCGTTTCCCATGTTCATCAATCACTACTGTTTCGCCCGGAAATATAATCAGTTTTAATTTTCGATTTTCTTCTGTCATATCATTCAAAAGAAATGAGAGCAGGTTCATAGCCCCTGCTCTCTGTATTAATACTGATTTCATGTTCCGCTGCAAGTGTCATTACAGCTTTAATCTCATTAAGTTCCATTGAAATGTCTACCACATCTCTTACCAACACACAGATAATGGCATCTCTTTCAATATAATATCTTAATCGTTCAACTGCTTTTTTATCTGTATTAAAAATTGTCTCAACAACTTCCATGCCGGACTTTTTTGCATATGCCTCGATACGGTCAGCTGTATCATTTGCATTATTCCTTACAAATATCAGACACTGCTTTTTTTCTCTGGAATCCTGCATATTGCCTCCTATCTGCCGTCCCTGATGTTATGATAGAACTTTGATACCGTATCAAGTACCAGCCCTCTTATATCACTTTCCTGAACAGGCTCTTTGTACATCATCTCATAACACTCTTCAAGTTCTCCATTAATATCCTCCACATAGATATCATATTCGCTGAGTTTTCCAAGTGTATCAATAACGGTCTCATCTGTTGCACCAATCATATCCTTTGAAAGTGTTATGATTATATTAATATCTTCTTCCATATTTAAGCCGATAAAGGCATATTTCATCGGAAATGAAACTCCTTCTGTAGAAGCAGGCTCTGAAAGCATAGCTACAATTTCATAGCCATTATCCTTACAATACTTTTCAAGCAGCGCCGGCACAAAATGATCTGTAGCCTCTAATCCTGTTTTTACATAATATATAATTGCTCTTTCCATCTTAAAATCTCCTTATAAATAATATTGATTTGATACTGTGCACACTTTATCTCCTCACATAAGCTGACTTATCTGTACTCTCCACACCATCACACCTAAACATTTCTTTTCTGTCGGTGACCATAAATCAGCTTGTGTGGGAAGATAAAAAATCTTCCCAACCTCTCGGTTCTCCCCTGTCCGGGTAACATATCCTTTGCCAGCCACAAACACTTCGTAGTTTCCTGCCCATCTGGACTTACGAAAGTAGCCACTCTCTGAAAATGCATTTCGCTGAAATTCAGGTGCACTTATTATCTCATTACCTCCGGCTGCTAATCCGGTAGGCACAACCCTCTGCTCTTATCCTTAAAGGCTCCTGCTGTCACGTTTCTCATAATCGGCTGCAGCTCCGAGGATAGTCATCGCACGAAATGGGATTCTGCCACCCTGTCATAGACAAGGCGATATAAGCTCGTGGGATATGCGTGTCCTATTCTGTTGTCATAGATCAATCATGGTCAATGACAGATCAGCATTCAGTGTTCGTTTGCTCTTATATTCAGTAATCTGTGTTCCTGTCATGCTTGGTCATCAACCATGACTAAATTGTATAAAAAAAAGACGCATCCAAAAACGGAGCGTCCTTCCGAAATATCAATATTTCTTCGTAAGATTTTACGCATTTTATACTGCAACTGGTTTCCTTCGTATAATATTCAACATGTCCATAAGTTGTTGCTTTTCAAAATCAGTACATTCCTGCAGTGTTCTATCAAATGAGTCTGATATATTTATAGGTTCTATCAGAGGCTTGTCTATATTGAAATAGAAATAATCAGCAGATACATTGAATTCCTGACAAAGTCTCTTTATGAGATCATGAGGTATAGCTGTTTTTCCCTTTTCATAATTATAGATTGTGTCTCTACTCATCCCCAGTCTCTCTGCAAATCTTTCCTGACTGAGTTTTGATGCATTACGCAGTTTCTTCAGTTGCCTGCCCATCTGCTCTGCATCAAAGACTTCATCTTGGATTTCCATGTTCTGCTTCACCTCCTTTTCTCTAAATTTCGTGGAGGTAAATAAAAAAAGACCTCCACAACAAAACACAAAATCTTCTCAAGTCTAAATTTCTACTCTTCTAAAATTTTCTAATTTTGTTATGTAAGTCTTTAAATTTTTTCTTTATTAAATCAAATATGTATTAAAACTTCTATCGTACTTTGCCTAATCTTTTTTCTATCACTCTTCTATCAATTTTTCCGGCATATTTTTAAACCATTTTATACATTTCAAATATTCATTCTTATTAATCTAAATTACATTTCTTTAAGTTTAATATTTGTTCCTTTGATTTTAGACAGTTCTCAATATTCAATTGTAACTTGTACATTACCATTTTTATCCAGTTTTGTCAACACATTGCGACAAATTTTGCATTTTCTAAATATCATCTGAATACATTGGAAAATATAACAATTTCTTACATAACAAAAAACAAAACGCAGAGAAACAAAGTAACTAAGTTACCTTATTTCCCTGCGTCTCTGGTGCTTGACATTATTTCACTACACTCTGTGTAGCTTTTACGAAATATGCCGCCCTTATCAGGTGAGCCATAATTCAATTTATATCTTAAATACTCCATTTTTGCTATGGCTGATTAAATATCCCTGTGTATACTTCTTCATAACCATAACGCGATCACAGCGTTCGCATTTAAGACTGATTCCACTCATCACAACTTCCATGTCGCTGCTTTTATCATCATTTATCAAGTAATCAAAAAATCTCTTTTTACATTTTTTACATCTAATTTCTATAACATTTCCTTTGTTCAATTCAGTTCGCTCCTTATTCATACAAAATCATCAATCTACAATTCTGTACTCGTAAAGGAAAGGGAAATCACCTTTGCAAGCCTTTTGCCGGGAGTTCCGATG
>NZ_JAHLQE010000043.1 GCF_018918235.1 Eubacterium sp. MSJ-13 | reverse complement strand
GTAGCCGTCGGTTCAGCCGTTGGAGTGGCAGTCGGTTCAGCCGTTGGAGTGGCCGTCGGTTCAGTGGTAGGCTCAGTGGTTGTCTCAGTAGGTGGCTCAGTTTTGGTAGCTGTGAAATTAATATCTACACTTCCTATAACCAAGTTTTTTAAAGCTTTTACATCACCTACAGTATCAAGAGTTTTGCCTTCAATTGATTCAGAAAAGAAAAGTAATGTATATTTGCCTGATTTGATTTGTTCTTCTGATTCATTGTGGATTAGGTAATATTTACCAGAATCCATATCGTCATCTAAATAAGTTAATGTAACAGGGTTAGACCAATCAGTTTGTGAATTAGTGGAACTATCGTTACTGTTCCAGTAATCAGTACTAATAATGGTATTATATGCATAAAATCCATAAAGAGCAGAGGTGTATGCTTCCCAAGGGGTTCCGTTGCTATATTTCCATGTAATATTCATAGAAGGAGAGTTGTCATTTATTTCATTATCACAATCAGGTATGTCCTTTATATAAATATTATTTGTAAAATCAGTTATTTCAACATTAGAAATATCTTCTTTTTCTGGTTCTTCATAATGACAAATCCAAGTATTATCATTGTTTATAAGGCTGTAACCGTTGTCTATATATTTTTGTGCAAAGTTAAAATCAGCTTGTGAATTGTCATTATTAACAGTAATGTATGGCCAGTCTATGGAAGGCATATCCGTACATGAAGGTTGGCGATTTGTAATATAAAGCTGCGATGAGCCACTTGCCGTTTTATTTAAAATAATTCGTCCGTCACGACCAACGATTATATCTGCCTTTTTATCAGTCGTTCCTCCTGAAAAATCTCCGTTTATAGTGGCATCAGACATATCTGTAAGGTCAAGACAAGAGTCCCCCTCAACTGATATATTATTTAAAACAGTTGAAGCAGTTGGAGTAAATGTTCCATTATTGCTGATATTTATAGTTCCCATTCCATTAACAGATGTATTTTTTGTAATGTTACAACCACTGATGTTAAAAGTTGTATTTGTATTACCGGTAATAGATGGGATGTTTTTGATTTCATCCGATGCTGTTCCTGTAATAGAAATAGTTGCTTCAGAGTTAAGTTTAGTTGATACTTCTCCACGCACCTGAGTATATGCATCTAAAGAAAGTTCAGCTTTACCTTTGTATTCGGTATATTTGCCTGATTGTTCATCGTTTCCCATAATGATATCTTGAAAAATAGGAGTGTTGTCAGCTCTATTTACAGTGAGAGAAGCATTTGTACCAATATTTGTATTTGTGTGGAAACCTCCTCCATATACTGTAGGCAGAAGTTCGTTTTCAGTACCGGTAAGAGAATTATTACCACCTTTTAAGTAAGTATCTACATTTTCTAAGGTAAGGCTGTGACCGGCAAGAAAAATCTCACGCTGAGGAACGGCATTAAGTGCATTAGTAGATGTAAAATGGAGATTTAAATTTTTAAATGTTACATTATCTCCTGTTATCTGTATTGGACCACGACTGGTAATTGTTATATCAGGAGTTTGTCCCTCAATTGTTTTGTTTGCAGGTATATCAAGTGGGATAGTTTGCTTACTTGGTTCTTCAGCAGACAATGTTAGTGAAAAATCTTTGGCAACAATTATGTGATTACAGTTTTCATCTTTTAAAGCAGCAGAAAATTTTTCAAAAGTATCTACCGTAGTTGTGTTTTCAGCCTGAGCTGACACAGATTGTACTGTCGGCTGGTATGTCGCAGCTTGTGTACATGTCTCAGATAATACGATACAGGAAGTGAGCAGGCAGCAGATAAAATGTGATAGGCGTTTTTTCATTAATTAGATCCTTTCTGTGAATTGTGGGTAGTTTCTTTTTCTTTTGTTGTTCATTATCAGTTTCAATTATGTAAGTAAAATACACAATGTTCCTAATTATAACAGGAAAAACAAGATAAAGCTATTAAATATAATGTGTTTTTTACATAAAAACTTGTGATAATTGCGATTTTTGTGCTTTTAACATTGTTTAATTAAGAGAATTGCATTTTTTTTGAAATAAAATTTCAGGGAATCGGATTCAAAAGAATAGAATTTTATATTATCAGGAATACTTATTTATGTATAACTTTGTTGTCAGCTATGCGACGGGAAATCGTGCAGGTGGCTTGATTGTAAATATAGTGTAGCAGATTGGAGAAAAACATGAACAAGAAAATTATTAAAACAGCTTCTGTTATCGCTGTCGGAGCGGGTGCAGCAGCTTTGTATAAGGCTAAATTTGCAAAAGACAATGAATCTGACAGTAATTCGTCTGGGTGTGGTTGTGCAGGGAGAAAAAGTGACGGATGCAAAAATAATAGTACTGATAGTATAAGTCGTGATGCAAAAACTGATTATCAGAATACCGAGCGTGGAAAATATGATAAGAATAGTAAAGGTATTTATTATGCAAGCGGTAATTATGAGGCGTTTGCAAGACCTAAAAAGCCTGTCGGGATTGAGGGAAAATCAGCGTACATCGTGGGAAGTGGTCTTGGTGCACTTGCAGCCGCATGTTTCCTTGTGAGAGATGCGAAGATGCCGGGAGAGAATATCCATATCCTTGAGGCTCTTGATATTGCGGGCGGAGCGTGTGACGGTATAAATGATGCTTCAAGAGGATATATAATGCGTGGCGGTCGTGAGATGGAGGATCATTTTGAATGTCTGTGGGATTTGTTCAGGAGTATTCCGTCTTTAGAAAATAAGGATGAGTCTGTTTTGGATGAATTTTATTATTTAAATAAAGAAGATCCCAATTATTCACTTTGCAGAGTTACAAAAGACAGGGGAAAAGATGCTGAACTTGGCGGCAGATTTGGGCTTAGCCGCAAGGGATGTATGGAGATAATGAAATTATTCTTTACCTCCGATGAACAACTGTATGATAAAAAGATAGAAGATTTCTTCGATGATGAGGTGTTTGACTCGAATTTCTGGCTTTATTGGAGGACGATGTTTGCTTTTCAGAACTGGCACAGTGCATTGGAGATGAAGCTCTATTTCAAGAGATTTATCCATCATATAGCAGGACTTCCTGATTTTTCAGCATTAAAATTTACAAGATACAATCAGTATGAATCACTTATAATGCCTATGCTTAAATACCTCGAAAATGCAGGTGTTTCATTTAAATTTAATACCGAGGTTACAAATGTGATATTTGATATCGAGGGAAAGAAAAAGACGGCGAAAACAATTGAGTGTGTTGTGTCCGGTAAAAAAGAAGAAATCAAACTTGCGGATAACGACCTTGTTTTTATTACAAACGGAAGCTGTACGGAAAGTACGATATACGGTGACCATGAGCACGCACCGACAGGAAGTGCCGAAATCAGAAAAAGCGGATGCTGGAGTCTTTGGAAAAATATTGCAAGACAGGACAGGGCTTTTGGAAATCCTGAAAAATTCTGTTCAGATATTGAAAAGTCAAAATGGGAATCAGCAACGGTTACAACATCGGACGATAAGATAATTTCATATATTGAGAAAATATGTAAGAGAGATCCACGCTCAGGAAAGGTTGTAACAGGCGGAATCGTAAGCTGCATGGATTCTTCGTGGCTGCTTAGCTGGACTATAAACAGACAGGGACAGTTTAAAAAACAGAAGAAGGATGAAGTCTGTGTATGGGTTTACGGTCTGTTTACCGATGCCATCGGTGATTATATAAGGAAACCTATGAAGGACTGCTGTGGCTGGGAGATTGCTGCTGAGTGGCTTTACCATCTTGGTGTTCCGACAAATGAGATTGATGAGCTTGCAAAAGAGCACACAAACTGCATACCGACAATGCTTCCTTATATAACGGCATTCTTTATGCCGAGAAGAAAAGGAGACAGACCGGATGTTATTCCTGATGGAAGTGTGAACGCTGCATTTTTAGGGCAGTTTGCCGAGACACCGAGAGATACCATATTTACAACGGAATATTCGGTGAGAACAGCTATGGAGGCGGTTTATGGACTGTGTGGAGTAGACAGGGCAGTGCCGGAAGTCTGGGGCAGCACTTATGATGTAAGGGAACTGGTTGAAAGTTCAGTAAGACTTATGGATGGAAAGTCGCCGCTTGATATGGAACTTCCAAAACCTTTAAATATGGTAAAAAATGTTGTTTTAAAGAAAATTAAGGGAACAGATATTGAGAAGATTTTGAAAGAGCATGGTGTTTTGAATGAGGGGTAGACTTTGAAATATTGTTTTGAGTAAGTAGTAGAGCGCACCACGAATATTCTCTTGAGTGTAAGCATTTAGACTTAAAATGAAATGTTGTTCAATATCATTGAAACAGTCACAAAAGTGTGTAAGTGTTATTTAGAGTAACTTACACACTTTTTGTGAATTGTGTTACAATGAATACATTGATGTTCATCATGTGTAAAAAACTTACACGAATTTGTGGTACAATAAAGAGAAGAATATATAGGAGGTCGTACATATGCCGAAACGATTTTGTATTACGGGAACATGCATACCTGATAAAAATTATATGGTGGATATAAGTGACAGAATAGACATGATAATTCATGATTATATTGAGCGTGGTCAGTATTTTACGATAAATCGGGCAAGGCAGTATGGAAAGACAACTACATTATATATGCTTGAACAGAGCTTGAAAAAACAGTATCTCGTTATCAGCTTGAGTTTTGAGGCTGTAGATGAATATTTTGCGTCACTTGGCACACTTGCTGAGGGATTAGTCATGGATATCGCGGAGTGTTTGAAAGAACAGAATGTTGCAGAAAATATTATCAGTGAATGGAATGAGCCGTTATCGGAAAAATTTCCTATGCGGTCATTGGGAATAAAAATTACAAATTTGTGTAAAAACTGCGACAAAAAAGTAGTTCTGATGATAGATGAAGTTGACAAAAGCTCGGATAATCAGATTTTTCTTTCATTTCTCGGGCTACTTAGAGAAAAGTATCTGAAATGTCAGCATGGAAAGGATGTTACATTTCAATCTGTGATATTGGCAGGGGTATATGATGTAAAAACTCTGAAAATAAAACTGCATCCTCAGGACGAAACTAAATATAACAGTCCATGGAATATTGCGGTAGATTTCATGATTGATATGAGTTTTAGCATTGATGATATAAAGTCTATGTTGCTGGAATATGAAAATGAACATAATACAGGAATGAACATTGTTGAGATATCATCAATGATATTTGATTATACCTCTGGATATCCATATCTGGTGTCACGAATATGCCAGTTGATTGATGAAAGAGTTGCGGTGAGCGGTGGGAAACGAAATGAGAGAGATGCATGGACTAAAGAGGGAGTTTTGCAGGCGGTAAAGATTTTGTTAAAAGAGCCTAATACTTTGTTTGATGATATGACAAAGAAGCTGTTAGATTATCATAAATTAAAAGATATGCTTCAAAAAATATTGTTTGATGGAATTGATTTCCCATTTAAGAGGGAAAATCCGATAATAAATCTGGGAGTTACATTTGGATTTTTGAAAGACAAAAATGGTATTGTGGCGGTGTCAAACAGAATTTTTGAGACACAGCTTTATGATACCTTTTTATCGGAGATGGCAATTGATGAAAAATTGTATATAGATGCCGCAGCAGACAGAAATCAATTTATATCTTCAGATATGCTGCAAATGGATTTTGTTATGAAAAAATTTTTTGAGTATTTTGAAGAAATATATACTGATAATGACCATAAATTTGTAGAGGAAAATTTTTGAGTTCACCATCTTTCTCTCACACACTTCGCCCGTCCGGATATTCCCTAGGTGTGCATCCGACCATAGCTTTAAAAAGCCTGTTAAAGTTTGAGAGGTTTTGAAATCCGCACTCAAAAGCGGCATCGGCTATCTTGCTGCCGTCAAGAAGCATTTCACATACTTTCTGGATGCGGAGTTTGTTTATATATTCGATAGCGCCTACACCTACAGTATCGTGAAATTTACGCATAAACCAGCTTTTGCTAAGATGTGCTTTTGCAGCTAGAAATTCTATGGTGAGGGATTCATTGTAATGTTCATTTATATAGTAGAGAATTTCACGAATTTCATTGCTCTGTGGCTGTTTTTTATTAAAGATTACCGAGTTTCCTGTAAATGCATACCATAAAAAACGCAGCAGTTCACCTTTCATAAGAAGGTCTGCCTGTGGGGAATTTTGTACAGCACAGGATACGATATTTGAGGCTGCATGATGCATTTCTTTATAATAATTATTTTTATCTGTAATATGCAGAAGCTCGGCTGAGAGGCTGCACATCGGAGAGATTATCTGCGAAAAACAGCGGTCATTTGTACTTCCGAGCATATCCGTATTAAAAACAACAGTATCATAAATCATCTTAGTATCAGATTCAATAGCGTGCAGCATGTGTGGGAAAAAGAGGACGATATCTCCTGTGCATGCTGTTATTTTTGTTTTATCAGTAATAAAAACCCCTTCGCCCTCAGTGATAAAATTAAGTTCCCATTCTGAATGGCTGTGCATAGGGACAAAAGGAAAAAAATCCGGAATCGCACTTTTATAGTAGCTGAACGGAACAAGAGCATTGCTGTGATGTCTGTTTTCCTGTAATGTATTTTTTTTAGTCATGGTACTTATCCCTCAATTCAAATTAAACGGTAGTATAGTATAAGTTTTCAAAACTTTTTTACTAGAATATAAGTTATAGTAAGTATTATTATATTGTTAAATTAGCAGTAAGTCAAAAGATTGCTGTTATATGTTATAATCGTTATAAATGTTATTATATGAACTAAAAGTTAATTCAGCACTTACGATTTAGCTGGCACAACGAAAATTCAGACAAACAGGAGGACTAAAAATGAGTAATACAAACGAACCAAAGTGGCTTGACAACGCAGTTTTCTATGAAATCTATCCGCAGTCATTCAACGACACAAACGCTGACGGTATAGGTGACATAAACGGTATCACTGAGAAACTCGATTACATAAAGGATTTAGGCTGTAATGCCATATGGATAAATCCATGTTTCAAATCGCCTTTCGGTGATGCAGGTTACGATGTTGAGGACTATTATATGGTCGCACCAAGATACGGTACAAATGAGGACCTTGCAAATCTTTTTAAAGAAGCACACAAGAGAGACATGCATATACTTCTTGACCTTGTTCCGGGACATACTTCTGTACAGCATGAGTGGTTCAAGCAGTCGATGAAATCTGAGAGGAATGAGTTTACAGACAGATATGTGTGGACTGACAATATATGGGAATCACCTGAGGGCATGGGTTGTATCAGGGGTATCTCAGACAGGGATGGTTCATGTGCGGTCAACTTTTTCTCACATCAGCCGGCACTTAATTATGGATATTATAAGCCTGAGCGTCCGTGGCAGCAGGCAATGGATGATGAGGGACCAAAAGCTACACTTGAAGCGATGAAAGATGTTATGCGTTTCTGGCTTCAGATGGGAGCAGACGGTTTCAGAGTAGATATGGCAGGCTCACTTGTAAAAAATGATGATGAAGGAAAGGGAACGATAAAACTCTGGCAAAATGTAAGAGAATTTCTCGATAAAGAATTTCCAAACGCCGCTATGGTTTCAGAATGGGGAGAGCCTGACAAATCGCTTCAGGGTGGTTTCCACATGGACTTCCTTCTTCACTTCGGACCATCTCATTACAATGATTTATTCCGCTGTGAAGAACCATTTTTCTCATCAAGAGGAAAAGGTGATGTATCAGCTTTTGTAGAAAAATACCTTGAAAACTATGAGAAATCAGAAAAGAAGGGACTTATGTGTATTCCTTCGGGAAATCATGATATGGGACGACTTTCACAGGAAATCAAGGGTGATGAACTTAAAGTAGCATTTGCTTTCCTTTTATCAATGCCTGGAGCACCGTTTATCTACTATGGTGATGAGATTGGAATGAAATATGTAGAGGGACTTACATCAGTAGAGGGTGGATATGGAAGAACTGGTTCAAGAACACCTATGCAGTGGGATGACAGCGTAAACGCAGGATTCAGCAATGCAAAGAAAGAAATGCTCTATGTAGCACAGGACAGTGATGAGAACCGTCCTACAGTAAAGAATCAGGCGGCAGATGAAAATTCACTTTACAATGAGATAAAGAAACTCATAAAAATAAGAAAAGAGCACACAGCCCTTTTAAGCAAAGGTGAGATAGAATTTGTAGCAGCAAAGAAAGACACATATCCGCTTGCATATGTAAGAAGCAGCGAGGAAGAAAAAATCCTTGTAGTAATAAACCCTTCTGCTGAGGAAGTTACATTTGAGTATGATGGAAAACTTGGAGAAACTATCTACAGCTTTGGCGGAAGTGTGGAAAGCGATGGAAAAACTGTAAAGACATCAGCACAGACAGCCGCATTTGTAAAACTTGCATAATTTTTACATAGAAATCATAATAAATAATAGAAAAGACTCGGACAAAAAAATTACCACATTCAATGTGGAAGTTTATTTGTTCGAGTTTTTTTATACAAAATGCTAATATATTTATATAAAATAACCTGTAACCATTACTTTTCCAAAAATGACAGATATGGTAAAATATTGCACTATATCATATCAAGTAGCAGAGTGGATTGTAAATATCCGCTTGACTGCTGCAAATGTCCTGATTGTGTAACGAAACATGACAGGTATATCAATGCAGCAAAAAATATGCTGGCAGAAGGGTTAAGACAAATAACAGACAGGGCAGGGAGTGTGAAGCACAAACGATGGCTGCGAAGTGTGAAGTTTATTGGCTTTAAACAATGAGCAGTTTATAGGATTTAAAAAAGGAGGATTCCTAAGTAGCTAAAAACAGAGATAAGAGTGTTTAAATGTGATATAATGTGCTCATAAACCAAAAGGAGGATTTTATGAACACAAAAAATATTACAAATTATAAACCAAAAGATTTTGCTGAATTGTTAGGCGTATCTGTAAAAACATTGCAAAGATGGGATAGAGATGGTGTATTAAAAGCAAATCGTACTCCTACTAATAGAAGATATTATACTTATAATCAATATTTGCAATTTAAAGGAATACAAACAGAGAATGATATAAGAGACATTGTTATTTATGCAAGGGTTTCAACTAAAAATCAAAAAGATGATTTAAAAAATCAAGTTGAATTTTTAAGACAATTTTGTAATTCAAAAGGAATTATAGTAAATCAGTGTATTGAAGATTTTGGAAGCGGATTAAATTATAATCGTAAAAAATGGAATAAACTACTTGAAGAAGTTATGGAGAATAAAATAAAAATGATTGTAATTTCAAGTAAAGATAGATTTGTTCGATTTGGATATGATTGGTTTGAAAAGTTTTGTGAAAAGTTTAATACACAAATAATCATTGTAAATAATGAAACTCTTTCGCCAAATGAAGAATTGGTTCAAGATATTATATCAATCTTACATGTATTTAGTTGCAGACTATATGGATTAAGAAAATATAAAAATCAGATAAAGGAGGATGAAGAAATTGCTAAAGAGCTTCAAAACGGAAATAAACCCAACACTGGAACAGAAAATCAAAATAAATAAAACAATTGGAACATGTAGATTTGTTTATAATTTCTACATTGCTCATAATAAAAAGGTTTATGAAACTGAAAAGAAATTTATTTCAGGTATGGATTTTCAGAAATGGTTAAATAATACTTATTTAAAAGAAAATCCAGAGTTTTTATGGATTAAAGAAGTTAGTTCTAAATCTGTTAAACAGAGTATTATGAACGCTGATAAGGCGTTTAAAAGATTTTTTAAACATCAAAGTGCTTTTCCTAAATTTAAGAAAAAAGGAAAGTCAGATGTGAAAATGTATTTTGTAAAGAATAATCCAAAAGATTGTTTTTGTGAAAGACATAGGATTAACATTCCTACTCTTGGATGGGTTAGATTAAAAGAAAAAGGTTATATTCCAACTACAAAGCAAGGATATGTCATTAAAAGTGGAATTGTTTCACAGAAGGCAGGTAGATATTATGTATCTGTTTTGATTGATATATCAGAAACAGAAAAACCACAATTAAATAATTTTGGATTAGGAATTGATTTAGGTATTAAGAATTTTGCAGTCGTCAGTAATGGTATCATAAAGAAGAACATTAACAAGACAGCAAGATTAAAGAAATTAGAGAAACAATTAAAAAGAGAACAGCGTTGTCTATCGAGAAAATACGAAGACTTAAAGAAACGCAATAAGATTAAGAAAGGAGATGCTACTAGACAAAATATACAAAGACAAGTCTTAAAGGTACAAAACCTTCATCATAGAATAGATAATATTCGTACAGATTACATTAACAAGATAATAGCTGAGATAGTGAAAATCAAGCCATCTTATATAACTATTGAAGATTTAAATGTAAGCGGAATGATGAAGAATAAGCATCTTTCTAAGGCGGTTGCCTCACAGAAGTTTTATGAATTCAGAAAAAAACTTGAAGCTAAATGCAAAGGATTAGGAATAGAATTAAGGGTTGTAGACAGATGGTATCCATCAAGTAAATTGTGTCATAAGTGTGGATGTATTAAGAAAGACTTAAAACTTTCTGATAGAAAATATATCTGCGAATGTGGCTATAATTCTGATAGAGATTTTAATGCTGCGCTTAATCTAAGAGATGCTTTAACTTACAAAATAGCATAATCAGGCATTTGTAGGTATGTACCGAAGGCTTATTCGGGAATTTACGACTGTGGAGTGTACATTGTTGTTCCAACATTGGAACTTGTGAGTAGTACATGAATTTATTCATTACAAAAGCATACATGATGAAGCAGTAAGTAATGTTCGTGAGAACTTACAACTTCTCGATATGGGTATGTTTGTTCATATTTTGAGTAGCAGAGCAGTTATGATTCAAAGAGAGCTACAGAAATTACTTGATATTTTGAAAACAGATGAGTATATTACAGCTTCAAATATTGCTGAAAAGTTAGATGTCAGTGAGAAAACTGCACGAACCAGAATTAAATTGCTGAATGATGAACTTGAAGATAATGGGGCGCAGATTATCTCAAAAGCAAGATTTGGCTATAAGCTCAACATTACCGAACAGGAAAAATTTGACAAACTGTTTAAGAAAGAAGAGAGTGATAAAACATCTTATATACCTGATAATGGTAATGTCTATGTGGCGTACAGGCGTATCAGCAGCATTAAGTGCATTGATACCCGGTGTAGTTTATTATTATATTGTCGGAGCTACAGTAATCTATGGAATCACAACACTTATAATGCATATGATAGGTAAATGAATTCAAAAAATCGTAACGGATAATAAATGATAATAGTAGAATATATTTTTTCACAGATAACAGCTAACAATTAAAAATTTTGTACAGTTCTTCATGTTGAAGGCGGATGTGAACGCAGGCAGACAAGTGTTTACATCCGCCTTTTTGGTGAAAAAAATGCATTAAAAAGAAGATTTTGAGAAAAATATTCATAATTTGGACATAAATGTAAAATAATTTATTAAAAATTGTGTTCAGAAAATATTGCTTTTTATTGAGATAAGGTGTATTCTATAAACAAATATGAGTTGAAAAAAATTGAGTTAAGGGTGAAATTGAGTTAAAAAACAAAAATCATAAAGGGAAAAAGGGTGAGTTAAGGGTAAAAATATCATGAGGTGATTTTTGTAGTGAGGACAACAACTTACAGGAGAAAGAAAAGACTGGGAGATCTTCTTGTTGAAGTAGGGGTTATCACAGAAGAACAGCTCGGTACTGCATTAGAGATGCAAAAGACCGAGAAAAAAGGCGAAAAGCTTGGAAGCGTGCTTATAGAACTTGGCTTTACGACAGAGCAGCAGATTATGGAGGCACTGCAGCAGCAGCTTGGTATAGAGAGTGTAGATTTGTCAAATATCCGTATTCAGGATGAAATCATAAAGATGATCGATGAGTCGGTATTGCGTAAATATAGTCTGATTCCATTTGCATTTAGTGAGAAAAATCCAAACATATTAAAAGTAGCGATGAGTGATCCGCTTGATATCAGAGCTATGGATGACATATCTATCATGACGGGATTTCAGATTGAGAGATGTGTGACGGTTCAGAGTGATATAGCTACAGCTATAGACAGATATTACGGAAATGCTGAGGTACTTCGTGTTGCGGAGCAGTACACAAGGGAGAGACAGCAGCAGAACACAGGCACTATACAAGATGAGGACAGAGATGAACAGGCAGAAGCACCTATTGTTAAGCTTGTCAGACAGATCATAGAGCAGGCTGTACATAAGAGAGCCAGCGATATTCATATAGAACCTATGGAGAATCAGGTTCGCATCCGCTTTCGTGTAGACGGAGTACTGCATGAGGAGATGAGACATGATATAGCGCTTCATGCTGCTATGATAGCACGAATAAAGATAGTCAGCGGACTCGATATCTCTGAAAAAAGAAGACCGCAGGATGGAAGAGCCACATCTATTGTTGACAGGCAGGAGTACGATATACGAGTATCATTGCTTCCGACAGTATACGGCGAGAAGGCGGTTATGCGACTTGCACAGAAAACGGGACTTACAAGAGACAAGAGAGATTTAGGATTTCCAGATGATGAATTGGAAAAATTTAACGATATACTAAGCCATAACAATGGGTTAATATTAGTAACAGGACCTACGGGAAGTGGAAAATCGACAACACTTTACACGGCGCTCAGCGAATTAAATGTTGAAGGCGTGAATATAATTACAGTAGAAGATCCTGTTGAGGCTAATATTAATGGTATAAATCAGGTTCAGGTGAATGAAAAGGCAGGACTTACATTTGGTTCAGCACTCCGTTCCATCCTCAGACAGGACCCTGATATCATTATGATAGGAGAGATACGAGATGCAGAAACAGCAGAGATAGCAGTAAAAGCATCTATCACAGGCCATCTTGTTGTAAGTACACTTCATACGAACAGTGCGGCAAGTACTATTACGAGACTTGCAGATATGGGAGTACAAAGTTACATGATAGGTGATTCTGTTATAGGAGTTATCGCACAGCGACTTGTAAGAAGAGTCTGTCCTGAGTGTGGTGTGACAGTTGAAGCTGATGAGGATGATAAGAGAGAACTTGGAATTAAGGATAAATCTGAAAAATTCATGATAAAGAGGGCACGCCACTGTGAATGTGTTCGATGTGGAGGAACAGGTTATTTCGGTAGAATCGGTGTCTATGAGATAATGCCGGTAAACCGCGAGATAAAAAGAGCGATAAATAAAGGCGAAAATGCTGATGTCCTCGAGCAGATAGCACTTAAAAATGGTATGAAAACATTGAGAATGAGTGTCATAGACTATGTGTTAAAGGGAATTACCACAGTAGATGAAGTTCGTCGTGTCACATATGAAAACAATTAGGAGGAGAAGGTATGGAGACAACAATGTATGCTCTTTTGATGAAGGCAAAAGAACTCGGTGCATCAGACTTACATATTACAGTTGGTATCAAACCTAAGTGCAGGATTCGAGGCGAACTTTGTGAGATGCCTGATTTTGAGAGGATTTTGCCGGACAAGGCAAAAGAGCTTGTCGAGTCTATGATGAAGGAGTCACAGAAAAAGATAATGGCAGAAAAGGGAGAGCTTGACTTTGCCTATGCCATAAATGAAGTCGGAAGATTTCGTGTAAATGCGTTTAAGCAGCGTGGCTCATATGCGGCAGTACTGAGACTTATCGGGACAAGTATTCCGAGTGCAGAAAGTCTTGGAATACCACATCATGTCATAGAGCTCACAAAGAAAAAGAGAGGACTTGTGCTTGTCACAGGACCTACAGGAAGTGGTAAGTCAACGACACTTGCCTCACTTATAGATATTATAAACAATGAAAAAAATGTTCATATAATAACACTTGAAGACCCTATCGAGTACCTTCACAATCATAAAAAAGCGATAGTAAACCAGCGTGAGATAGGACTTGATACGGAGTCTTACGGTGATGCACTCCGTTCGGCACTTCGTGAAGACCCGGATATAATACTTGTCGGAGAGATGCGTGACCTTGATACTATCTCGACAGCGGTTACGGCAGCAGAGACAGGCCACCTCGTATTTTCGACACTTCATACGATAGGTGCCGCACCTACGATAGAGAGAATCATAGATGTATTCCCACCGCACCAGCAGGAGCAGGTCAGAATACAGCTTGCCTCGGTACTTGAAGCAGTCATATCACAGCAGCTTTTACCGAGAGCAGACATAAAGGGCAGAATCGCAGCATTTGAGGTAATGTTTGGAACGCCTGCCATAAAGAACCTTATCAGAGAGGACAAGACGCATCAGCTTCCATCTATTATGCAGACAAGCAAGAAAAACGGCATGATAATGATGGACGACTCATTGTTTGAACTTTATCTCAAACATAAAATATCGGCTGACAGTGCAGTAGAGTTTGCACAGGACGACACAAAGATGCGTGGTAAATTGTTCTAGAGATTACAGTACACTAGTGTACTGTATCAATGATTTTCAGCTAAATAACGCAGGGTAAATTTTCAATC
>NZ_JAHLQE010000013.1 GCF_018918235.1 Eubacterium sp. MSJ-13 | reverse complement strand
TATTAAAAAAGTTTTTAAATTTCTTCCTTTTGACTATGACAAGGCTGAACTGTTACATGAAATTTTACGAAAATTAAAAAAAGTATTGTCAAATAACAATACTTTTGATAAAATACATATTTTAACAAAATTTCAAAATATTTCTTGACAAGTCAGTCCTTTAATGCTAACATGAAAAATGCACTATTGTGGCTGACTATACTTTTATGCTTTTCTTAATTATTATATCACAGTTCGTTAAAAAAGAAAAGTCCTTAATGAAAAAATGGAAAAAATAGTCAGACTGCAAAATACTCTAAAAAATTAAGGAGTGAACATCGATGGAGAAAAACAGGATACGCCCAGTAAAAGTAGGTAACGGTGTTAGAATGAGTTATGCCAAACAGCAGGAAGTGCTGGAGATGCCAAATCTCATTGAGGTACAGACTAATTCTTATCAGTGGTTCTTGGACGAAGGACTAAAAGAAGTTTTCCGAGATATTTCGCCTATCTCTGATTTTGGTGGTCATCTCAGTCTCGAATTTGTGGATTTTGTTTTATGCAGGGATGAGACAAAGTATGACATCGATCAGTGTAAGGAAAGGGATGCAACATACGCAGCACCTCTTAAGGTGAAAGTAAGGTTACACAATAAGGAAACAGAAGAAATTAAAGAGCATGAGATCTTTATGGGAGATCTTCCTTTGATGACTGCGACAGGTACCTTTGTAATCAATGGTGCTGAACGAGTTATAGTTAGCCAGTTAGTTCGTTCACCAGGTATTTATTATGCAATCGGACATGATAAATTTGGTAAGGAACTCTATTCGTCAACTGTAATTCCAAATCGTGGTGCATGGCTGGAATACGAGACTGACTCCAATGATGTATTTTATGTTCGTGTAGATAGAAACAGAAAAGTTCCTATTACTGTATTCCTTAGAGCTATGGGCCTTGGAAGCAATGAGCAGATTAAAGAACTTTTCGGTGATGAGCCAAAGATTCTCGCAAGTATCGAGAAAGATACTACAGAGAACTATCAGGATGGTCTTCTTGAATTATACAAGAAGCTTCGTCCAGGCGAGCCATTGTCAGTAGACAGTGCTGAAAATTTATTAAATGGTATGTTTTTTGATCCTAAGAGATATGATCTTGCAAAGGTTGGAAGATATAAGTTTAATAAAAAGCTTCATTTCAAAAACCGTATCACAGGCTGCAAACTTGCAGAGGATGCTGTCAGCCCTGCAACAGGTGAGGTATATGAAGCAGGTACTACTATTACTGAAGAACTTGCAACTGAGCTTCAGAACGCAGCAGTTCCTTATGTAATGGTTGAAAAAGAAGAAAAAGTTACAAAGGTGCTTTCAAACCTTATGGTTGACCTTAAAGCATATCTGCCAGAGGTTGATCCGGCTGAGGTTGAGGTACATGAGAGTGTTTATTATCCTCTCTTAAAGCAGATTCTTGATGAGAATGATGATATTGAGGAGATAAAGGAGCTTATCAGATTTAATATCTCTGAACTTGTTCCTAAGCACATTACAAAGGAAGATATCTTTGCTTCAATCAACTACAACATGCATCTTGAGTATGGTGTAGGTACAGATGATGATATCGACCACTTAGGAAATCGTCGTATTCGTGCTGTCGGAGAACTTTTACAGAATCAGTATCGTATCGGACTTTCAAGAATGGAGAGAGTTGTGCGTGAGAGAATGTCTACACAGGACATTAACAGCATCACAGCACAGTCACTTATAAATATCAAACCTGTAACTGCGGCAGTTAAGGAATTTTTCGGAAGTTCACAGTTGTCACAGTTCATGGATCAGAACAATCCTCTTAGTGAGCTTACTCACAAGAGAAGATTATCAGCCTTAGGACCTGGTGGTCTTTCACGAGACAGAGCCGGATTCGAGGTTCGAGATGTACATTATACACATTACGGCCGTATGTGTCCTGTAGAGACACCTGAAGGACCAAACATCGGTCTTATCAACTCGCTTGCATCTTATGCGAGAATAAATGAATATGGATTTATCGAAGCACCTTATCGTAAACTTGATAAGACTGATCCGGCAAATCCTATCGTTACTGACGAGGTTGTATATCTCTCAGCAGACGAAGAAGATAAATATATCGTTGCACAGGCTAATGAGCAGCTTGATGGGGATGGACATTTTGTGAGAAACAATGTTTCAGGTCGTTTCCGTGAGGAGACATCAGAGTTTGCAAAGAGCAAGATAGACCTCATGGACGTATCTCCTAAGATGGTATTCTCAGTAGCTACAGCCATGATTCCATTCCTCCAGAACGATGATGCTAACAGAGCGTTGATGGGTTCAAACATGCAGCGTCAGGCAGTTCCGCTTCTTATTACTGAGGCACCTGCGGTTGGTACAGGTATGGAGATGAAAGCGGCTGTAGATTCAGGAAACTGTGTAGTTGCAGAGGAAGACGGTATCGTTGAGCGTTCAGCATCAAACGAGATAATCATCAAGCCTGCAACAGGAAATGTTCACAGATACAAGCTTTCTAAGTTCCAGCGAAGCAATCAGGGAACAAGTATGAACCAGAAGCCTATCGTAAGAAAGGGCGATGAGATAAAGAAAGGACAGGTTATCGCAGATGGTCCTTCTACATGTGGCGGTGAGATAGCACTTGGTAAGAACCCTCTTATCGGTTTCATGACATGGGAAGGTTACAACTATGAGGATGCCGTTCTTCTTAGTGAAAGACTTGTAAAAGAAGATGTTTACACATCAGTTCATATAAATGAGTACGAGGCAGAAGCAAGAGATACTAAACTTGGTGCTGAGGAGATTACTCGTGATGTGCCGGGTGTCGGTGATGATGCACTTAAAAATCTTGATGAGCGTGGAATCATCCGTATCGGTGCAGAGGTTCGTGCCGGAGATATCCTTGTAGGTAAAGTTACTCCTAAGGGAGAGACAGAGCTTACAGCCGAGGAAAGACTTCTTCGTGCAATCTTTGGAGAAAAGGCTCGTGAGGTAAGAGATACATCTCTTAAAGTTCCTCATGGAGAGTTTGGTATTATCGTTGATGCCAAAGTATTTACAAGAGAAAACGGCGATGAGCTTCCACCGGGAGTAAATCAGTCAGTTCGTATATATATTGCACAGAAGCGTAAGATTCAGGTCGGAGATAAGATGGCTGGTCGTCATGGTAACAAGGGTGTCGTCTCAAGAGTACTCCCTGTTGAAGATATGCCATTCCTTCCAAATGGCCGTCCTCTTGATATCGTGCTTAACCCATTGGGTGTGCCTTCTCGAATGAACATCGGTCAGGTCCTTGAGATTCATTTAAGTCTTGCAGCAAAAGTTCTTGGCTTTAATGTATCGACACCTGTATTTGATGGTGCAAACGAGAGTGATATCATGGATACTCTTGAACTTGCAAATGATTATGCAAATACACCGCTCGATCAGAAAGAACTTGCCGAGCAGCTTGCAAAGGCAGAGGAAGATGGAGACGAGCAGGAAATCGCACGCTTAAAGGAAGTTGTTCCTTTTGTTGATAAATATAAGGATATTCTTTCACCTGATGTTATGGAATATCTTGTTGAAAATGAAGCTTATCGTGCTCAGTGGAAAGGCGTTCCAATCAATAGAGATGGTAAAGTTCGTCTTCGTGATGGTCGTACAGGTGAGTATTTTGACGGTGCTGTTACAATCGGTTTCATGCACTACCTCAAACTCCATCATCTTGTTGATGATAAGATCCATGCACGTTCAACAGGTCCTTATTCATTGGTAACACAGCAGCCACTCGGTGGTAAAGCTCAGTTCGGTGGACAGCGTTTCGGTGAGATGGAGGTTTGGGCACTCGAAGCATATGGAGCAGCACATACACTTCAGGAAATTCTTACTGTTAAATCCGATGATGTTATCGGTCGTGTTAAGACTTACGAAGCTATCATCAAGGGTGACAATATTTCAGAGCCGGGTATACCTGAGTCATTTAAGGTTCTCCTTAAAGAATTACAGGCACTTGCTCTCGATGTTACGGTACTTGACGAGGAAGGCAACGAAGTAAAACTTGGTGAGGATGTTGACGAATCTGAAAACGATTCAATCAAATCACTTACTGATGATGATGAAACATATGACGCATTTGACAATGGTGAGTCATACGCATCAGCAGGTTATATCGAGGGTACTCCTGATGAACTTGAAGATGCATTTGGTGCAACTATGGTTGATACAGATTCAGTATTTGATGACTAAGGAGGTTACTATGTCAGAGACTAATAAAGCAGAAAAGCACATCACTTATGATGCTATTAAGATTGGTCTTGCTTCGCCTGAAAAGATCAGAGAATGGTCAAGAGGCGAGGTTAAGAAGCCTGAGACAATAAATTATAGAACCTTAAAACCGGAAAAAGATGGTCTTTTCTGTGAAAAGATTTTTGGACCTAGCAAGGACTGGGAGTGTCATTGTGGTAAGTACAAGAAAATCCGTTATAAAGGTGTAGTTTGTGATAAGTGTGGTGTTGAAGTTACAAAGTCAAGCGTTCGTCGTGAGCGTATGGGACACATTGAACTTGCAGCTCCTGTGTCACATATCTGGTATTTCAAGGGTATCCCAAGCCGTATGGGACTTATCCTTGATGTATCACCAAAGAACCTCGAGAGGGTATTATATTTTGCTTCATATATCGTACTTGAGACAGCTCCTGATATAGGAATTCAGCAGAAACAGATATTATCTGAGGCTGAATATCAGGAAGCAAAGGCAAAATATGGCAATGCGTTCCGTGCAGGAATGGGTGCAGAATCCATTATGGAGCTTCTTATGAACATTGACCTTGAGGAAGAGTCTGTAACACTTAAAGCAGAACTTGAAAATGCATCAGGTCAGAAGCGTGCACGTATCATCAAGAGACTTGAAGTTATAGAGTCATTCAGAGAGTCAGGAAACAAGCCTGAGTGGATGATACTTACAGTTATTCCGGTTATCCCTCCTGATCTTCGTCCTATGGTACAGCTTGATGGTGGACGTTTTGCAACATCAGATATGAACGACTTATATCGTCGTATTATAAATAGAAATAACCGTCTTAAGAGACTTCTTGAACTTGGAGCACCTGACATTATCGTCAGAAACGAAAAGAGAATGCTTCAGGAAGCTGTAGATGCTCTTATTGACAATGGTCGTCGTGGCCGTCCTGTTACTGGTCCTGGAAACAGACCTCTCAAATCACTTTCAGATATGCTTAAAGGTAAGCAGGGACGTTTCCGTCAGAATCTTCTCGGTAAGCGTGTTGATTATTCAGGACGTTCAGTTATCGTAGTAGGACCTGAACTTAAGATTTACCAGTGTGGTCTTCCAAAAGAGATGGCTATCGAGCTTTTCAAACCATTCGTTATGAAAGAACTTGTTGCTAACGGAACAGCACACAATATCAAACAGGCTAAGAAGATGGTTGAGAAACTTCAGACAGAGGTATGGGATGTACTTGAGGAAGTTATCCGTGAGCATCCGGTAATGCTTAACCGTGCCCCTACACTTCACAGACTTGGTATTCAGGCATTTGAGCCTATCCTTGTTGAAGGTAAGGCTATTAAACTTCATCCGCTCGTTTGTACAGCGTTCAACGCCGATTTCGACGGTGACCAGATGGCTGTTCATCTTCCTCTTTCTGTTGAAGCACAGGCAGAGTGTCGTTTCCTTCTGTTATCACCAAACAACCTTCTGAAACCTTCAGACGGTGGTGTGGTAGCCGTTCCTTCACAGGATATGGTACTTGGTATCTATTATCTTACACAGGAGCGTCCGGAACTTTCGAGAACAAAGCCTGCTGATATCGACGATCCTGATGCAGATAAGCATCCGGAGAGATATTACAGATTTTATAAATCTATCGAGGAAGCTATAACAGCGTATGAAAATCATGAGATCTGTCTCCATGAGAGAATAAATGTCCGCAGAACAGGTATCAATGCTCAGGGAGAGACAGAGTCAAGAATCATCTGTTCAACACTTGGAAGATTTATCTTTAATGAGATTCTTCCACAGGATATGGGATTTGTAGACAGAACTGATCCTGCAAACTTCCTTAAACTTGAGGTTGATTTCCATGTAGGAAAGAAACAGCTTAAACAGATTCTTGAGAAATGTATCAATGCACATGGTGCAACAGGTACAGCAGAAACAATGGATGCTATTAAGGCAATTGGTTATAAATACTCAACACGCGCAGCCATGACAGTTTCTATTTCTGACATGACAGTGCCAGAGGAGAAAAAGACGATTCTTGCTGAAGCTGAAAAGACAGTAGAGCAGATAGCAAGAAAGTATCGTCGTGGTTTCCTTACTGAAGAAGAGAGATATAAGGGTGTTATCAAAGTTTGGCAGCAGGCCGATGATGAGATTACAAAAGCGCTTCTTACAGGACTTGATGCATATAACAACATCTTCATGATGGCGGATTCCGGAGCCCGTGGTTCTGATAAGCAGATTAAACAGCTTGCAGGTATGCGTGGACTTATGGCAGATACATCAGGACGTACTATCGAACTTCCTATCAAGTCAAACTTCCGTGAGGGACTTGACGTATTGGAGTACTTCATTTCTGCACATGGTGCTAGAAAGGGTATGTCAGATACAGCCCTTCGTACAGCCGATTCAGGATACCTTACACGTCGTCTTGTTGATGTATCACAGGATCTTATCATTCGTGAGATTGACTGCTGTACAAATAGAAAAGAGATTTCAGGTATGGAGATTTCTGCGGTTACAGACGGAAAGGATGTTATCGAGGAACTTCAGGAGAGAATCACAGGACGTTTTGCATGTGAGGACATCTATAGTGATGATGGAGAGCTTATCGTAAAAGCAAACCACATGATCACACCAAAGCGTGCCGCTCTCGTATGCCAGCGTAAAGAAATCGCTGAAAATAGAGCAAAAGCAAAAGTTAAGATTCGTACAATCCTTACATGTAAATCACATGTCGGTGTTTGTGCTAAGTGTTACGGTGCAAACCTTGCAACAGGTGAACCTGTTCAGGTCGGTGAGGCAGTAGGTATCATAGCCGCACAGTCTATCGGTGAGCCTGGTACACAGCTTACTATGCGTACATTCCATAGTGGTGGTGTAGCCGGAGATGATATCACACAGGGTCTTCCTCGTGTCGAGGAGCTTTTTGAGGCTCGTAAGCCAAAGGGACTTGCGATTATCGCAGAGATTGGCGGTAGAGTTTCTATTCGTGATACAAAGAAAAAACGTGAAGTTGTAATAACAAATGATGAACTTAAAGATGAGAGAGCATATCTTATCCCTTACGGTTCTCGTATAAAAGTAACAGAAGGTGAAGTTCTCGAAGCAGGTGATGAGCTTACAGAAGGTAGTGTAAATCCACATGATATCCTTGCAATCAAGGGTGTTCGTGCCGTTCAGGATTACATGATTCGTGAAGTACAGAGAGTTTACCGTTTACAGGGTGTTGAGATTAACGATAAGCATATCGAGGTTATCGTTCGTCAGATGCTTAAAAAGATTCGTATCGAGACAGCAGGAGATTCGGAGTTCTTACCTGGTGTAATGGTCGATGCACTTGAATTTGAAGATGAAGTGGAAAGACTTACAGAAGAAGGAAAAGAAGCTCCTACAGGACAGCAGTGCATGCTCGGTATCACAAAGGCATCGCTTGCAACAAACTCATTCCTCTCAGCAGCATCATTCCAGGAGACAACTAAGGTTCTTACAGATGCCGCTATCAAGGGCAAGATAGATCCACTTGTTGGACTTAAGGAAAATGTTATCCTTGGTAAACTTATACCTGCCGGAACAGGAATGAAATGCTATCGTGAAGTTAAGCTTGATTGTGATGAAGCAGCAGAAAAGATGATTGAAGAACGCAACAGAGCTAAACAGGAAGCAGCAGAGCAGGAAGCCAAAGAAAAGGCAAAAGAGAAGAACAGGTCTGTTGAAAAAGAGATAGAACCTGAGAGTGTGGAAGATGAAACAGATTCTTTGCTTCAGTCAGATGATGACGGGGAACTTGTATTTTCAACAACAACTGAATTAGACGATTAATATTTGGTTATTATAATTTGAATTTATTATCGTATAGTATAAAAAGGCTGACAGTCAGTGATTTTTCGCTGGTTGTCAGCCTTTTTTGCGTTGATTTCTCGTGCTTATTATGCTGTCAGCATAAGACATTTATCGACTTAAAGAGTATAATTAGGATATCTTAAAAGATAAGAATAATAAAATACATAGTTAAGGAGATTATGATGAAAAAATTAAATGAAAAATCAAAGATTGAACAATTTTTTATCATTATGTTGATGTTTGTTGCTTTAATGGCAATGTTTTGCCTGACAGGTTGTGGAGGCTGTGGTGGCTGCGAAAAAATAAGATGTGGTGGTGGAGAAAGTGGAAGTTTAGGATTGTCAGTCCCGGGCTGTGGGGGGATTTTAACATCGGGAAAAGGGTGTAATATTCCGCTTTGGTCACAGTCTGTAAAATGTGTATCAAGTTTTGGTACAGCAAAGGAAAATGCAGATGCAAAGAGTGAAGAAGCATATGGTATGCATGCATGTGATGTAAGATATTATGGTGGCGGTTGTTTAGGTTGTTTGGGTTGCAATCAAAGTCAAAAGAGCTGCTATAATGGTTGTAGAAAATATAGAGATGGGGGTGAGAAAAAGAGAGAAATGTTTTTTGGCTCTGCAAATTATCCTAAAGGAGATGACGTATTAGAGTTTCAGATAGGATGTTCTAATGGCTGTGTCAGCCTTAATTGTGCGGATGAAGAAGAAAGAAACAATACAAGTGGTATGTACAGTTTAGAGTATTTAACAGGAGTAGAGTAAAAATGTATCCATATATTCATATTATATTACCGTCATATATGGTTATGGCGTTGATTGGAGGATTTTTATCGGTGTGTTTTATATTTTTACACATAGATAAATATGAAATAGAGTTTACTAATTTTTTGAAGATGTTTTTCTTTTGTCTAATAGGCGGAATAGTTGGCAGTAAAGTCCTTTTTGCGATAACGCAGATACCATGGCTGATAAAGAATTTTTCAGTAGTAAATATGCTGTTGCTTGTTCCACAGAGTGGATTTGTATTTTATGGTGGATTGTTTGGAGTTATATTTACTTTAATGTTACTGACAAGAAAAGATACAGATATGCGAAGAAAGGTATTTGAAATATCGGTTCCTGCAATGCCGTTATTTCATGCATTTGGCAGAATAGGCTGTTTCCTTGCGGGATGTTGCTATGGAAAAACATTATCTTCGCCAATAGTTGTAGGACCAATGGAATTTACAAGAATACCAGTACAACTTATGGAATCTCTGGCGGAATTTATTTTGTTTATTGTAATCTGGGTAATCAGTAAAAGAAATAAACAGGTAGATCTATTAAAAATCTATCTTGTAACATACGCTGTTATCAGGTTTACAGATGAATTTATGCGTGGAGACAAAATCAGAGGAATATATTTTGGAGTGTCTACGGCACAATGGATTTCTTTGACTATTTTGATTGTGTATGCAGTGAAATATATAAAAATGAGATATGTTAATCATTCAAGAGTTTTTGAATGATAAGTTTATATAGTATCTATAAAAATCCTGTAAACTTATAAATATCAGCACAGGCTTGACACTTTATGTTAATCCTGCAAATTATTAGTAACAAAATACCCCTCATACATCCGTTTAACCTCAGCTTTCATATCCTGAACAAATTCCTCAGGCTCTAACGCTCTCACCCACGAGCCCTGACTTAGCAGGAACATGCGTATACCGTCACCATAAATATCAGCTTCAACAATATTTTCGCCATTTTCGACAGCTATAACTTTCGATGATGGTATTTTATCAAGAACGGCTTGTACGGAAGGCCCTGAAAAAGCAAAGCGTATTTTCTGTGTTTTGCCCGGAAACATAAGATGATTTGTTTTTCTGACAATGCCGTCATCAATTTCCTGACTTTGTCTGAGAGAAAAATGCTCCCTGTGTGCGACAATATGAATTATGCGGTCAACGCGGAAGAAGTGTGGTTCATATTGGTCAGGGACATCACATTCATAGGCGATAAGATAGTAATAGTATTCCGAAAACATAAGAGATAACGGCTTTATTTTATGAGTTACTTTTTGGCGGTTCATTTTAAGATATGTAATCGTAATATAGCGGCGTTGTTCTATATGTTCTGTTAAATTCCATATAAGCTCGATAAGACTTTCACAATCGTGGTGAACCTCTGTGTAATGATTTAGCTCTTTGTAAAGAAGGTTGTTAAGTTTACTGCGGTTTTGGGGCGTGGTATGCGATTTTAATTTATCTATAAATGTGTGAAGTTCTTCTTTTGAAAAAGCACGGCATCCTACCAGCAGTTTGGCGAGTGAAAGAAGTTCTGCGTTTGTAATAAAACTGTCCATATTGAGATGATATGTTTTTGAGGCATTATTATAAACAAGCTCGGGTTTTCCGAGTTTGTCATAATTGAGATCAAAAAAAGTTTTCAGAGATGTTATATCACGGGATATGCTGCGTGAAGAAATATCATATTCTGCCGCAAGTTTCTGGGCACTTATATCCTCGCCCTTCATTAAACGAAAAAATATCTCAAGCATCCTGTCTTTTTTATCTACTTCCATTTTAATCCTCATTTCTATTTGTTTTACAAAATTCTTATTAACAGTTAATTTTAGTTTTTTATTATGAGCATTATACATTTTAAGATATTTGGCAAAAAAAATACAGATAAAATTTCAGTTAGACAATTTTTGTCCAATCGTATGAGTATCATTAAAGTAAAGATGAGCAATGCTTAAAGCTAAAGCAGGGTGTCGGAGTGGACTCAATAAAGTAAAAAATAGTATACGGAAAAGAGGGATAATATGCAGGTTAGAGAAATAATTGAACAGGAGAATCATGAGGTAGAATTTGATAGTCCGTTTGGCAAAGTTGTAGTGTCATCGGAAAAGAATATGTATGCATCATTGCGTAAGAAATATCAGGAACTGGCAAAGGCTGCGTCTGAGAAGTATGGTGAATTATATGATAAATATGCAGACTGCAATGATATATGTGAATTTGGAGAGAGAGATTTCAAGGTGGCAGCATCAGAAGCTGTTGAAAATATGAAAAATGACCTGATAAGTATGGGGAAATATGACTATGATTCTGAGGCAATTTATAAGAAATTATCTGAGCTTGGCGGAATGAAAGGATTTGATGATGCATATGATAAGGTGACTTCGTGGATTTATGAGATTGTTGGAGAATTTGAGCATAATCGTCAGTGTCGTGAAGAAAGAAAAAACAGCCGCAGTCGTTATGATGTTGCAACATTTGGCGGAGGATGGCTTGATGCGATGGCAGATCAGGCAGAGGCAAGTATTGTCAACTGGGGAATAGGACTTGCACATTCAGCGGTAAATGCAGCAGGAAATAAAATAGATGAGTCAAGTGCAAATAATAGGCTTATAAAACTTTTTGAAAAGCCTGAGTTAAAAGGAACACTTGTTAATGGAGTGTATGCCAGCGTATTTTCATTTCATTATGTATTGATAGAACTTATGACTGACTGTGCTGGCAATGTGGAATGGGGCATGCCTGTTTCTGAGACTATAGAAAAGGGAAAACGTATGCTTAATAATCTTGAGAGCGGCGCAATTCCTGCATCAGAAGAAAGTAAAGTGTATCAGGAAACATTTATCGGAATGTGTTATGAAAAAGATATATATATCCATCTTATGAAAAAATACGGGGATAAGGATGGTAAAATAAAAAAATTATCTGATTATTTTGGAGTAAGTCTTGAGGATTCAAAAGATAATGTTGCCTTAGCTTATGTGAAAGAACATCAGGGAGAGACAGAAGAAGATGCTGTAAAGGCGAAGGAAGAACTGATAAATTACTGTAAAGATATTAAACTTGAGGTGTCAGATGAACTTGAATGTATGAAGTATATAAATAAGCGTCTGGAAGAATTTGATACACAGTATAGAACAGTTGAAAATATAGTGTGCATGACTCGTGAAAGTGCGGATCAGTCAAGGGGAGAACTTCCTGAAATCCATGAATTTATGAAAGATGTCAGAGCACCTTTGGACGATGATCTTCTTGATTATGAAGCAGATTTAAAGGCAAAAAAAGAGGAATTTTCAGCCAGATTTAAGTCTGAGATTGCGGCAGAATATATAAAGAAGATGGACGGTTATCTGGTTAAGTTTGATGAGCAGTTTTGTAATGTAGGATTGTTTAAGACTGTGGACAGACAGGAGGCAGGTGCATGCAGAGCATTAAAATTTGTAAAGAAACTGAACTATGAAACAATGGACGATATAAATAATGCATACAATTTACTTGCTGAATTTCTTCCAAAGGTGGGAATAACAGAGGACGAGGCCTCAGATGCCATACATTACATAGAAAAACAGCGTGGAAAAATTGAAAAAGGAAAGGCTGGTGGTTTATTTGGTGGTTTTTTCAGAAAAAAATAATATTAAAAAACATCACTGATAATATTATGATAAAATAAGTTTTAATATTTATAAAATAATATGTGCAAAAAATATGCAGATATTAGCAATACAAGAAAAATTTTATATAAAAGTATAAAAGGTAAGTACATATGGATTTAAGAGTATTACATTATTTTTTGACTGTTGCAAAAGAACAGAGTTTTACAAATGCTGCGGCTGTGCTGCATATAACACAGCCGACACTTTCAAGACAGCTTGCAGCCCTTGAGGATGAACTGGGTACGGTTCTTTTTAACAGGGGAGGCCGCAGCATCACCCTTACGGATGAAGGTATTCTTCTTAAAAGGAGGGCTTTGGAGATAATCGACCTTGAGGACAGGATACTTGATGAATTTAAGGGCAATAATGAAGTGGTGGAAGGTAAGGTAACTATTGGTTGTGGTGAGTTTGCAGCAGTCGAAACTATGGCTGAGATATGTGGGCGTTACAGGAAAAAATATCCAATGGTTCAGATAGTGGTTCATACGGGGACAGCGGATATCGTATATGAGATGATGAATAAAGGACTGGTGGATGTAGGTCTGTTTATGGAGCCTGTAAACAAGGAAGGATTGGAGTATATCAGTATTAGGGACAGTGACCATTGGGTTGTAGGTATGAGACCGGATGATCCGCTTGCAAAAAAAGAATATATAACAAAGGCTGATCTGTTAAATGTTCCTCTTATTTTGCCGGAGCGTGCCGGGGTTCAGAATGAACTTCAAAACTGGTTTGGAAAAGATGCAGACAAACTTCATGTAGCATTTACAAGTAACCTCGGAACAAATGCTGGGGTTCTGGCAATACATGGTCTTGGATATCCTGTTTCGATAGAGGGAGCGGCGCGATATTGGAGAAGCAATCTGCTTGTTCAAAAAAAACTTTATCCAGAGATAAATTCAAGTACAGTTCTTGCATGGAGGAGAAATATACCTTATTCTCAGCCGGTTAATAAGTTTATTGATGAGATAAATGCTTTTAAAAAAGAATGTTTTTGTTGACGGGAATCTATGGGGATATGAATTGTTATGCTTTTCGAGCATAATACAATATATATTATAAGTATTAGACATGACAAAATAAAGAATATTATAATAAATGTACAGGATATGTTATAAGAATGTTCTGTACATTTATTTTTTTAACACTATCAAGGAAGTTTTCCACTTCTATTGCGTAAAGTAATAAGTGTGGATGATTTGTATCAGAATGGATGGCAAGCCCCTTCTGATATGCTGCGATAGCAGCTAATAGTGTTATGAGCAAGTAGCAGAACAGATTGCAAATATTCGTTTGACTCAATAAGTAGTATCAAAAAATTTATAAAAATTTAGGAGGCGAAATTTATGTCAAAAAAATTAGTTGCATATTTTAGTGCGAGCGGAGTAACAGAAAAAGTTGCTGAAATGATTTCAGAAGTTTCAGGTTATGATCTCTATGAGATTAAGCCTAAAGAGGCATACACAAAGGCTGATTTAAACTGGATGGATAAAAAATCAAGAAGTAGTGTGGAGATGAAGGACAAAAAGATCAGACCTGAAATCATTACAAATGACATTGAAATGGCAGATTATGATGAAATCATACTTGGATTCCCTATCTGGTGGTATGTAGCACCTACTATTATAAATACATTTTTGGAAGCATATGATTTTTCGGGTAAGAAGATTACTCTTTTTGCAACTTCAGGTGGAAGCGGATTTGGAAATACTGTAAGTGAACTTAAACCATCTGCACCTAACGCTGATATTGTGGAGGGGAAGTTGCTTAACAATGCAAATAAACAGGAAATCGAAAGCTGGTTAAAGACAATATAGATAATATCATATAGGAGGTTATTCGATATGGCTAAAATAATACAGACAGCAGGAAGGAATGCACTGGGAGAGTTTGCACCTCAATTCGCACATTTTAATGACGATGTTCTTTTTGGTGAAAATTGGAATAATACAGATATAGATGTTAAAACAAGAAGTATCATAACGGTTGTAGCGTTGATGTCGCAGGGAATCACTGACTCATCGCTTAAATTTCATCTTCAGAATGCTAAAGATCATGGAGTAACACAGAAGGAAATAGCAGCTATAATCACACATACGGCATTTTATGCAGGCTGGCCTAAGGCATGGGCTGTATTTAATCTCGCAAAAGAGGTGTGGAGCGTAAATGAAGGTGATCTGCCATATGAGGATGAAGCTATGAGAGCACACGCTAAATCTATGGTATTTCCTATTGGTGCACCTAACGATGCGTTTGCACAATACTTTATAGGAAAGAGTTATCTTGCACCGGTATCGACAGAACAGGTTGGTGTGTTTAATGTAACATTTGAACCGGGATGCAGAAACAACTGGCATATTCACCATGCAAAGAGTGGTGGAGGACAGATACTTGTATGTGTTGCCGGTCGCGGATATTATCAGGAGGAAGGAAAAGAGGCAGTAGAGATGAAGCCTGGCGACTGCATTAACATTCCGGCTGAGGTAAAACACTGGCATGGGGCAGCAGAGGATGAATGGTTCTCTCATCTTGCAATCGAAGTTCCGGGAGAGGATTGCTCTAATGAGTGGTGTGAAGAGGTATCAGATGAGCAGTATGCGAGTGCAAATAAGAAATCAAAATAAATTTAAAAAAGTTATTGACATAGCATATATGGTATGATAATATAGTCTTCGCTGTCGCACAAAGACGACTGGAAAGTGAGAGCTTGTGCAACGGTGAAGATTTATAATAAATTAGCCAGAAAACCTATGACTTTTTAGGTCGTGGGATGAATGGCATCATGATAAGTAGCGTTGTGGATATGAGTATCCTATACAGTAGAGGCGAAGTGGACACGCCTGTAAGAATAAGGGTTGCCTAGTAATAGGTGGAAACTTAAATATCAGACTTCTTAAATAGAGCCGTCAGGCTCTTAGAAGCCCATTACCTTTAGGTGATGGGTAGTTCACTATAAGAAAATATACATATCCGGTCTGAGTGGTTTTGAGAAACAGGATTTTGTTAAAACAAAAAAGTTCTTGACATGATATCGAATATGTGATAGTATTTTATCTGTTGTCGCAGTTGAGAGATTGCACAGCAAAAAAATGATTTGATTTTGTCTGAAGATGACGGAATTAAATGAAAAAAGTTCTTGACAATGTCGAAAAGATGTTGTAAGATAAATATCGCTGTCGCAACAAAGCGATAA
>NZ_JAHLQE010000096.1 GCF_018918235.1 Eubacterium sp. MSJ-13 | reverse complement strand
ATATAGATACAGTATTTTTAAAAATATGATTATAATGCTTAATCTTAACTGAATATGTGGAAAATATTTTCATGATAAACCCCCTTTCTTTAGATTATTTTGTCTTTTGATCATTGATGTAGTTTTTTACCTGCTCAAGTGTTCTATCACTTACTGTCGCTACAAAATATGACGGATTCCATAAATGTCCATCCCAAAGTTGTTTTTTAATTTCAGGATGATTTAAAAAAAGCCAACGAGCAGTATTTCCTTTTAAAATTTTAATTGCATCCGACAATCGTAATTGTGGTTTGCAATCTACAAGTAAATGTATATGGTCAGGCATTATTTCCATTGCTATAACATTCATATCTAAAGATTTAAGTGTATCTAACAGATAATTCTTAATATCTGTTTCTATATCACCTATGAATATGGGTTTTCTGTATTTTGTAACCCATACGATATGATATTGTAATGAATATACATATCCTCGACCATGAGTAACATCTTTAGGCATTGAAAAATATATTGTTTTATCCATATTTATATTATACTATATGTTGTAAGTAAATACAACAAAAAACCGCCTAACTCACGACTAAAGTCACGAGTGTGCGGCGGTTAATCATCAAAAATTTTTCCTGCACGTTCATTGCAACAACCTCCTCAAAGTATAAATTATGAAAGTATAAATAGTTAATGTTTAATATTATTATAGCAACTATTGTTCAAAAGTCAATAGTATTAAATAGTAGTTTTTAATATATTTCACATAATGGCTTTTAGTAAATTAATCATTGATATCAAAAGGTTTGCAGACTTTGTATCCGCAAACCTTTTGATTTTTATTTATATTTTCCTGCAATATATTGATTACTAACAACTCTATCTTTCCTTCAACAGCTCAATCACATTATATTTCCTCCATGTATAATAATGATGTAGTCAATAATACTACTTTGTTAATAAGTTTCGTGCAGTCGGTATACCATTTTTGATTGATATCATCTGCAAAAAGGTACTTTGCCCTACAACAATGACGATGATTATATCTATTTTGATGCAATTACCTTTAATGAAATTTATTTTAGCAGACATATCCGCAATATTCCACCACAATGCGACGAACAATCGATTTTTGTGATAAGCGGTAATTGACGGAATGATGCCAGCCTTTACATTGATATAACTCAATGCTAAAATATAGCTACATATAAATATGTTGATAAAAATAGGAGGGAGCATATGGCAAGAACAATAAGTATCGGAAATCAGAGTTTTGAATCAATACGCCAAAAAAATTGTTTTTATATAGACAAATCATCTTTTATAAAAGAATGGTGGGAAAATAATGATATAGTAACGCTCATAACCCGTCCTCGCCGTTTTGGTAAAACATTAAATATGGATATGCTCAAATGTTTTTTCTCAAATGAGTATAAAGACAGAGGAGATTTATTTGAAGGACTTGATATTTGGAAAGATGAAAATTATCATGAAATTCAAGGAACATATCCCGTTATATTTCTTAGCTTTGCCAAAGTTAAACAAAATACTTATGATGGAGCTGTAAAAAAAATCAAAAAAATAATATGTGATGAATTCCAAAAATTCATTTTTTTATTGGACTGCGAAAATCTAACATCACTTGAAAAAACACATTTTAATGAAATAAATTATAAAATGAGTGACGAAACAGCACAGGAAGCCATAGGAGATCTGTCAAATTATCTGAGCCGCTATTATGGCAAAAAAGTTATAATTCTTCTTGATGAATATGACACACCTATGCAGGAGGCATATATAAACGGATACTGGGAAGAACTTGTGGCATTTACAAGAAGTCTGTTCAACTCTACATTTAAGACAAATCCATACCTTGAAAGAGCAATAATGACGGGAATAACTCGTGTATCCAAAGAAAGTATTTTTAGTGACCTTAATAACCTGGTTGTAGTTACAACTACATCAAACCAATATGAAACAGCATTTGGTTTTACGGAAGAAGAAGTATTTAATGCACTTGATGAACAAGGACTTTCAGATAAAAAACAGGAAGTCAAGACATGGTATGATGGATTTATATTTGGAGATAAAAGAGACATTTATAATCCATGGTCGATAATAAATTTGTTAAAGTTTAAAACTTTTAAAACTTATTGGGCGGATTCAAGTTCAAACGGACTTATAAACAATCTTGTTCAGAAAGGCAGTTCATATATAAAAATGATGATGGAAACGCTTCTTAAAGAAGAAACGATAGAAGTTCCAATAGCTGAACAGATAGTATTTTCAGAGCTTGACTATTCGGAGGATGCAGTCTGGAGTCTTATGCTTGCGAGTGGCTATCTTAAAGTAACATCCGCAGAACCACTTTTAGGAAACCGAAGAAAAGCACGCAAGTACACTCTTGCACTAACAAATCTTGAAATCCAATTTATGTTTGAAGATATGATTCTCAGATGGTTTAGTCCTGCAAAGCTGGAAACAAACGAATTTGTAAAAGCACTTATAGGCGGAGATGTAGAGAGTATGAATGAATATATGAATGATGTTGCATTAAAAACATTCAGCTCATTTGACTCAGGAAAACATACATCCGAGAAAAAGGCTCCTGAAAATTTTTTCCATGGTTTTGTATTAGGACTTATGGTAGACCAAACAGATAACTATATCATCACATCAAACAGAGAAAGCGGTTATGGCCGCTATGATATAACGCTTGAACCTATAGATAAAGAAAGCACAAAATATCCGGCAATCGTAATCGAATTTAAAGTGATAAATTCCAAAAAAGAAAACTCACTTGAAGAAACCGTTGCAGCAGCATTAAAGCAGATTGAGGAAAAAAATTATGATACTGAACTTATAAAAAGAGGTGTTAAAAAAGAAAATATCCGGCACTATGGCTTTGCGTTCAAAGGTAAGGAAGTGTTGATTAACGAATAATTACAGGAAACGAAAAGGTTTGCAGACATTATGTCCGCAAACCTTTTCGTTTTTATTTATATTTTCCTGCAATATCAATTCTGGTAAGTGCCTTTTTAAGTGCAAGCTCCGCACGAAGCATATCTACAGCAGGTTCGCCGCTCTTAAGCCTACGCTCTGCTCTTATCTTTGCTTCATTTGCCCTGTTTACATCTATCTCGTCAGGCCACTCGCAGGATTCGGCAAGGATCGTCACCTTGTCTTTTGTGATTTTTACAAATCCATCATGAAGTGCCGCTTCTTTGTTACCGTCTGACTTCTTTATGCGAAGTACACCCGGTTCAAGGATAGCTGTAAGCGGAATGTGTCCGGCAAGTACACCGATCTCACCTTCCGTTGTCTTCATTTCCACCATATCTATGTCTCCGTCAAAGAAAACTCTGGTAGGTGATATAATCTGAAGATTAAACTTCTTTTCAGCCATGATACACCTCCCGAACTATTTAGAATTCATTCTCTCAACAACTTCATCTATAGTTCCTGCATTGAGGAAAAGATTTTCAGGTATATCGTCATGTTTTCCTTCAAGGATTTCCGCAAAACCTCTTATAGTTTCTGCTACAGGTACATATTTACCAGGAAGTCCTGTAAACTGCTCTGCTACATGGAATGGCTGAGAAAGGAATCTCTGAATCTTTCTTGCTCTGTTTACGACAATCTTGTCGTCCTCTGAAAGTTCGTCCATACCGAGGATTGCGATGATATCCTGCAACTCTTTGTATTTCTGTAATATTTCCTGTACGCCGCGGGCAACCTTGTAATGTTCTTCACCGACAATATGCGGATCAAGTATACGCGATGTTGATTCAAGCGGATCTACGGCAGGGTAGATTCCAAGCTCAACTATCGAACGCGAAAGTACCGTTGTGGCATCAAGATGTGTGAATGTGTTTGCCGGAGCCGGATCAGTAAGGTCATCGGCTGGTACATATACCGCCTGAACTGATGTGATAGAACCTTTCTTTGTAGATGTGATACGCTCCTGTAAAGCACCCATCTCCGTCTGAAGTGTAGGCTGATAACCTACGGCACTAGGCATACGGCCAAGAAGCGCTGAAACTTCTGAACCAGCCTGTGTGAAGCGGAAAATGTTGTCGATGAATAAAAGTACATCTTTTCCCGATCTGTCTCGGAAATTTTCTGCCATCGTAAGTCCTGTAAGAGCAACTCTCATACGCGCTCCAGGTGGCTCGTTCATCTGACCGAATACCATTGTTGTCTTGTCGATAACTCCTGACTCGATCATTTCATAATAGAGGTCATTTCCCTCTCTTGTACGCTCTCCTACGCCTGTGAATACTGAATATCCACCATGCTCCTGAGCGATATTTGTGATAAGCTCCTGTATAAGTACAGTCTTACCAACTCCCGCACCACCGAAAAGACCGATTTTTCCACCTTTCTGATATGGGCAGAGAAGGTCAACGACTTTAATTCCTGTCTCAAGAATCTCTGTCTGTGTTGACTGCTCCTCAAAAGCAGGTGCTTTTCTGTGAATAGGGTCATATTCAACACCTTCCGGTGCCGGTTTTTCATCTATAGGATTGCCAAGTACATTGAACATTCGTCCAAGTGTCTTTTCACCGACCGGAACTGATATAGGACCACCGGTAGCAATAGCTTCCATTCCTCGTACCAATCCGTCTGTCGGGCCCATGGCAATACAGCGGACAGTATCATCACCAAGATGCTGTGCTACTTCTACTACAAGTTCCTCTCCGTCTTTGAGCGGAACTTTGATAGCGTCATTGATCTCAGGAAGTTTTCCTTCTGAGAATCTGACATCGAGAACGGCACCGATGATCTGTGTAAGTTTACCTGTATTTAATTCTGCCATCTCTTTTTCCCTTCTTAAGATTTTCTATTTTTATTATCTTTCGGACAATCTCCAACCTTTACTTTTGGATTCTGACCGAAAAGTTTTGCAGTTTTTATTCAGCAATATTCTTAAAACCAGCTATTGATGCCTAGTTTAACCATAAAGATTAAAAGCTAAGGTCAAATCGTGAGCAGGCAATAATTTAAATCAATAATATTGATAAAATTTAAGAAATAGCTGATGCTCCTGCAATAATCTCCGTAAGCTCCTGAGTGATAGAGGCCTGTCTTGCTCTGTTATATTTAAGTGACAGGTCACTTATCATATCCTCCGCATTACTTGTCGCTGAATCCATCGCCTGCATACGCGCACCGTTTTCGCTGGCGTGTGCCTCCACAAGTCCTCCATATATAAGACTGTTTATATATTTTGGAATTATGGCATCAAGTGCTTCCTCAGGTTCAGGCTCATAATTCATAAGCGTGAGTTTGTCTAACGGATTCTGGTCTTCTTCCTGCTCTGATACTATATCTTCCGCATCAATAGGAAGAAGTTTCATAAGCGTTGGAATCTGGACAACTGTATTTTTAAAGATAGTATAGGCAATATATATCTCACCTATCTCTCCCTTGACAAATTTGCCAAGCACATCTTTTCCGATACCTGTCGCGTCACTGTAAAGCGGCTCGTTCATAGCTTCCGAATAATCGCCTGCTATCTCATAGCCCTGACGCATAAGGGTATCTCTGCCCTTTGTTCCAACGGCATATATAAGTGTATCTTCTTTTTTAAAGCGTTCATCATGCGTCACAAGTTTTACTACATTTGAATTGTAACCGCCTGCAAGTCCTCTGTTTGATGTAATAACAATAACAGCCTTTTTGTCTGACTCGCTTTTCTTTAAAAACGGATGTGACAACTGACCTGACCTTGCTATCATATCGGCAACTGTCTCATACATCGTGTCAAAATACGGTTTTGACAGCTCTGCCCCGACTTTCGCCTTTTGAAGTTTTACAGATGATACAAGTTTCATAGCCTTTGTAATCTGCCCTGTACTCTGGACACTTTCCTTACGCCTTTTTATATCTCTCATTGAGGCCATATCATCACACCTCTCTATCTGCCCTTAACGAACTCTGCCTTGAATTTTTCGATTGCCTGAACAAACTTTTCTTCCATCTCTTTTGAAAGTTCACCTGTCTCTTTTATCATATCCGGAACTTCAGGATATTTCTCATCGATGAACTGTAAAAGACCTTTTTCAAAGTCGGCAATATCTTCAAGTTCAATATCTATGAGATATTTATGTGTTGCAGCATAAATACTGATAAATTCATGCTCAACAGACATAGGATTATAGTTGTCCTGCTTTAATACCTCACGAATCCTCTCTCCCTGTGCAAGCTGTGCTTTTGTCTCAGGATCAAGGTCTGAACTAAACTGTGAGAATGCCGCAAGCTCTCGGTACTGAGCAAGCTCGATACGGATAGAACCTGAAATCTTCTTCATGGCTTTTATCTGTGCAGCTCCACCTACTCGTGAAACTGAAAGACCGGCATTTACGGCAGGACGGAAACCTGAGTTGAACATCTCTGTCTCAAGATATATCTGTCCATCTGTTATTGAGATAACATTTGTAGGAATGTATGCTGATACATCGCCCGCCTGTGTCTCAATGATAGGAAGTGCAGTAAGCGAACCTCCTCCAAGCTTGTCTGAAAGACGTGCTGCTCTCTCCAGAAGTCTTGAGTGAAGATAGAATACATCACCCGGATATGCCTCTCGTCCTGGCGGACGCTTCAAGAGCAATGCAAGTGTACGGTATGCTGCTGCGTGTTTTGTAAGGTCATCGTATATTACAAGTACATCCTCACCGTTTTCCATCCATTCCTCACCGATGGCACATCCTGAATATGGTGCAATATACTGTAATGGTGCAAGTTCGCTGGCTGTTGATGCAACTACTGTCGTATAGTCCATCGCACCGAACTCTTCAAGTTTATTTACAAGTGCCGCAACTGTTGATGCTTTCTGACCTATTGCGACATAAATACACTTAACACCCTGTCCCTTCTGATTGATGATAGTATCAATGGCTATCGCTGTCTTACCTGTCTGGCGGTCACCAATGATAAGCTCACGCTGTCCCCTTCCGATAGGAACCATTGAGTCAATCGCCTTGATACCTGTCTGAAGTGGTGTATCTACCGATTTTCTTGAGATAACACCTGATGCAACTCTCTCTATCGGTCTTGTTTTTGTTGTCTTTATCGGACCTTTGCCATCTATAGGCTGTCCGAGAGAATTTACTACTCGTCCGAGCATTTCATCGCCAACCGGCACCTCAACAACTCGTCCTGTAGTCTTTACTATATCGCCTTCGTTGATATTTTTATGGTCACCTAAGAGTACTGCTCCGACATTGTCTTCCTCAAGGTTTAAAACCATGCCGTAAATTTCGTTTGGAAATTCCAGCAATTCGCCCTCCATAGCCTTTGCAAGACCATGAATACGCGTAATACCATCGGCAACCTGTATAACAGTACCCGTATCTGCAACTTCAAATTTGGTACTGTACTGTTTAATCTGTTCTTTGATAACCGAACTGATTTCTTCAGGTTTCAAATTCATGATACTCTCGCACCTTCTTTCGATTTAATTTAGTTTGACAAACGGACTTTTGACAGATCTCTCGCCATAGTCTCTAGTTTTGTCTTTACGCTGCTGTCCACGATCCTGTCACCGATGCGGATAACCATACCGCCTATAAGTGACTTATCTACAATGTACTTAGCAATTATCTTTTTGTACGGTGTAGTTGTAAGCAGCTTGTCTTCAACCGCCTTTTTCTGTGCTTCACTAAGCTCTACGGCGGATTTAATCTCAGCAGTTCCTATTTTTTCTGCTTCATGTACTCTCTCAACAAAATAGTTCAAGATTTCTTCTATCTTTGAAAATCTTCCCTTTTCTACGATAACCGTAAGAAAACCGACCATGTCATCAGACACTTTACCTTTGAAAGCACTCTCTATCATAGCTTTCTTTTCTTCAACGGGAATCCTCGGATAGCCTATTATCTTTATATACTCTTCGTTTTCTTTCAGCACATCAAGTACAGCTTCCACTTCTTCGAGATGGCTTTCAAGTTTACCTTCCTCAGCCGCTACCTCAAAAAATGCGTCACCGTAAGTTTTAGATATCAGCTTAGCCATGTCTCTTCACCCATCTCTTCCAATGTATCTGTGATAAGCTGTGACTGCTTTTCTTCATCCAGAGAAGATGCCACTATCTTTTCAGCCATAACTGTTGCAACAGATATCATTTCTTTCTTAACATCATCCTTAACCTTAGACTTTTCAAGTTCTATGTCATGATTCGCTCTGTCAACAATTCTTGCAGCTTCTGCCTTAGCCTCGTCCACTATCTCATTTTCTCTCTTGACAGCGTTCTTTCTCGTCTGGCTCAAAATCTGTTCTGCTTCTTTATCAACAGCTTTAAGTTTTTCATCATATTCTGCCTTAAATTCAATGGCATCCTGTTTTTCTTTTGCTGCTTTTTCAAGCTGTTCTTTTATATATGCCTGTCTTTTCTCAAGAAGATCCCTTGCAGGATTGAAAAGAAGATATGACAAAAGCAGAAACATCACGAACATTGCAAGTATTGTGATAGCCGAATCCACAAGAAGCTGCGGATCAAGACCAAATATATAATCTCCAAGTCCGTCACCTGCTAAAGCAACCTTTACCAAACCATTCACTTTACAGCCTCCTTTCTATTTTAACTCTTTCTAGTTCTTTCGCTTTCAGCAATAATCTTTCTTGAACTACTATCCAAGAAAAACGCTTCTCGAACCGTCTTTCAAAAACATTATCTACTTTATTAAGCTCAGTCTATTTAAGTTTGCCATAAAGAGGGTTAGCAAATAAGAGAATAAGGGCAACTACGAGTCCATAAAGACCTGTTGTCTCTGCTACCGCCTGTCCTAAAAGCATTGTTGACATGATGTCACCCTTTGCTCCCGGATTGCGTCCTACTGCTGATGCACCATAACCTGCTGCGATACCCTGACCTACACCAGGTCCGATACCTGCGATAACTGCAAGACCTGCACCGATTGCAGAGCCCATTAAAACTAAACCTTCGTTTGTAATATTCATTGTTCTTCCTCCTCAAAATAAATATAATAATTGTTATGCGTCTTCTCCTATCGCATCTGCGACAAAGCACATAGTCAGCATACAGAATACATATGTCTGAATGCATCCAGAGAATACATCAAGATATACATGCAATGCTGCCGGCCATACCAAAGTAAGCACTTTTGGCAACAAACCATAGATAAGTCCCATCATTACTGTACCTGACAGGATGTTTCCGAAAAGTCGGAGAGACATCGATACAGGTGTTGAAAATTCACTGATAAGATTCATTGGGAAAAACAGAACGATTGGTTCAAATAAACCTTTTATCTTGCCCATCTTCTGATACTTGAATCCATTATACTGAATCATCACCCATGTAATAACGGCGAGCGGAAATGTCACACCAAAATCCGCAGTAGGCGGTCTTAAGCCTAATAGACCTGATAAGTTACATGTAAGTATAAATAAGAACAGTGCACTTACATAATTTCTAAACTTTACGGCATTTTTAGCTCCCATTGAGCTTGCAACCATTCCGTCAAGCTTTTCAACTATCAGTTCAACCACATTTAAAAACGGACCGGGCGCTTCCTTGGGATCTGCTTTCTTAATTGCATGGTTCGCAAATAAGGCAAAAATAAGCAGAAATACCATAACTATTATCATTGATATATGCGTCGTTGTAAGGTAGACTTCGTGACCGAGAAACATAAATTTCTTGTCTGTATAACCTCTGATGAAAAAGTCTACTTCACCGCCTGCAAGCAATGCCTTACTGTTTATCCATGACATATTTAAGATGTCACTTCCCACATTCTCATCCTCCTTCTTTATTTTTTATGACTATCGCAGTCATTATAACTATAATTACCGTACACGCTAAGTATGTCTGTACAATAATCGTTACTGACGCACCATAAGTGAGAACAGTAACCAATAACCAACTATAGTCATGAAAATATATTTTTATGTTCAATGCACAAATCAACACCTTTTATGATAAATTCACTCAAGTTTTTCGCACATAATGCTAAATACTTATGCGTTTTATATCATGTTTGCAAATAAACAAAAATAACAAATATACTCTCATCACCATAGTTTTTATATATCAGTCCTCATTCCTGAGCCGCCTGATATGAAATCATGCGATAAAAATTCTTTCTCTTTTCTATTTTTCAAACTCCTCTCATACTATTCCTTATTTCTGCACATGTTTTTTGTGCATATCAAGTTTGTGTCAAGTGTGCGCAGAC
>NZ_JAHLQE010000075.1 GCF_018918235.1 Eubacterium sp. MSJ-13 | reverse complement strand
GCAGCTAATAGTGTTATGAGCAAGTAGCAAAGCGGATTGCGAATATCCGCTTGACATTGTTATTAATTTACAGCAGAACTGTTAAGCAGCATCTTAAGGTCTGAAATCTCCTCTCTTATCTTTTTACCGTTTTCTGTATCCTTAACTAGTATTCTGGGATTTGCCGTATAGACTATCTCAGACTCGGAGTCTATATCTTTATTATCTCTAAGTGCTTTATAGACACTTTCAAACGGATGGTGGGCTTTTATTCTCATTCCATGCGAGTTAAATATAAGTGTGTATCCCGCTATTCCTGTTGTTTCGTGGTAGGCTTTGCTGAATCCACCGTCTATCACAAGGAGTTTGCCATTTGCCCTTATTGGTGACTCGCCCTCGATAGTCTTTACAGGGGTATGACCGTTTATTATATGTGATTCAGGTGAGAAAAGGCCAAATTCGTGGAGTATCATATTGCAGGTCTTTTCGGTATGATAAAATCTGAAATACGGATTTGTTGGTTCATGCCATGTGCTTTCATCGGTTATCATACTTCTCTCAAATGTCTTTATGACACGACCGCAGAGTGGTGATTTGTGTCCCGCCCATAAAAACCACATAAAGTCGAGGGCATTTTCGTTATCATTGTCAAGATAGGCAAGTCTTGCCATTTTATCTGCATAATCAAGATATTTTTTTCCCTGATATACCACACCGTCAAGGGTGATTCCGTCAAAATTTCCATATTCATCAAGTGGGACACAGCCGTGGTATAAAAGGTTATTGTTAAATATCTTGTACATACTGCCTTTTTCGTACAAAAATCTTACATGTTTCTGCAGTCGGTTACTGCCCATAAATGCGGCCTGCAGTTCGTCCATAATGGCATTTTCCTGCTCGGTGAGAGCAAGAGGGTCATCCGGATTTATTGTAGGAAGGTCATTATCTGACAATTTATAAAGTAATTCAGTCTGATTGCTGATGCAGTCAGAGGTACTGTCTGAAATGGAAGCTGTGTCAGTGTTTTCGTTATTTATGGCAGATACAGCAGCTTTTATTGTAAAGTCATTAAGATTTATTTTTGAAAGAAGCAGTCTTTCATCCATCTCATATTCGGGATGGCGGCTTATTATCTGTTCTTCAAGTTTAAATAAGATAACAGATATAGCTTTTAGTGCTGCATCCATAGGTTCTTTGTCCTTATATGTTTTCTCGCCGAAAAGAGCGAGGTTTCTAAGGCTTATACCGTAACCGTTTTCGAGAATCCTTGTATTATTGTATTTCAGATTATTTCGTATAACATTTGCTATGGATGCTTTGTTTCCACATGCTGCACCCATCCAGAGAATGTCGTGGTTGCCCCATTCGATATCGAGGGAATGATGTTCCATGAGCAGGTCGAGTATCATGTCAGCACAGGGACCTCTGTCAAATATATCACCGACAATATGAAGGTGGTCTACGGCGAGTCTTTTTATAAGATTTGCAAGTGCGATGATAAATTCATCACCGTTGTCAATATTTAATATCGTATCGAGTATAACTTTGTGATAGCGGACCTGATTGTCATCTTCGTCTTTCTGTACATGCAGAAGTTCATCTATAATATAGGCAAATTCTTTTGGCATTGCTTTTCTTACTTTTGAGCGTGTATACTTTGAGGACAGGAGTTTTGCAATCTCGATAAGATTTCCAAGCATCATACGATACCATTCTTCAGGAAGTTCATGCTCTTTGTGGAGCATCTCAAGTTTTTCCTTTGGATAATAGATAAGTGTACATATTTCACGCCTTTCAACACTGCTAAGCGTATCATGAAATAAAAGATCAACCTTTTCGTGGATGACACCTGAGCAGTTATTTAAAATGTGGCAGAAAGCCTCATATTCGCCGTGAATATCACTCATAAAGTGCTCTGTTCCTTTTGGCAGGTTGCAGATGGCACTTAGGTTTATGATCTCGCTGCTTATAGCCTGTTTTGTGGGATATTTCTGAGCGAGCAGTTTAAGATATTTTGTATTATTTTCCATATCATACCTCCGATATTTTTTTTGCACTTATTATTTCTATAACAAATTATAACACAAATTTAAGAATCTGGATTTTATTAAAACTATTTTATAGTCTTTTACACAAATTTGCCAGATGCATGGTAAAGGATTTTACATTAGGGGGTTATCGTATCCGGATGGAGCTGTTTCATGTTTGTACTTGGAAACGGTTGCTGAAAGTGATAGTATTAGGAAAGAGAAATCGCCCCCGCATTTTATAAAGTATTCTCGCTCAGTAGTGAAAATTATGAACCATTCGTGCAGTGCTTAGGATAACAGCCATATCACTGTTGTTTTACGGATTAAACAGGCTCAGTATAACGATAATGAACGCAAAGGGATAGCATAGAGAAGCATCAATAATAATTTATAGAAAGAGTGAAAATATGAATATACAAAAGCTGACAGAACTAGATTTTGAGAATAACCGTATAGAAATATATGACAAAGACAATAATCTGCTAAAAGTAATAGAGCCGTATGCTGTGGAAAGCTGTATGAATCCCGGCACATTTAAAATTACGCCGATTAGAATAGAAAAGACGAAAGATAGTATTGTGTTTATATCGGAAAATATTAGAACTGAGATAAAAAAACAGGATATAGAAAGCGGAGATATAGAGGTGAAAGTATCTGAGTTTATACCACAAAGGCGAAAGGCAAAGAGTAATTGCACTAAATGTACTAATTGTGGCAGATGCAGTTGGTAAAAATGAGTTCTTGGCAGTGAACAGCCGCTGTTGACCGTCCAAATATCCAATGATATACTTTGGATAGATTTGATAAAAAAGGGGGGTTATGAATGAAAAGTCCCTATGAACTTGCTAAAAATATATTATTGGCAAGTGATGATAATATAAAAACAAAAGCGGCTGCCGACAAATTTACAAGCATTGACCTGTACGGTGCTTCTACCCGTGAAAATGACAGACATGACGAGGGTGACAGCAGTTTTTATCTTGAAAATGAAAGTGGCAGCGGAGATATAACATTATATCGTGTGTTTCCGGGCATCGAGCTTGTTTATAATGATATGCATATGGCATATTGCAACAAAGACCAGCGGCCGGCACCTCATATAATGGAAATAAATTACTGCAAGGAGGGGCGGAGTGAGTGTCTTTTCAAAAGGCATCAATATTGCTATATGTCGGCAGGTGACCTTTCATTCTGCTCTTTGGACAGCAATGCACATCAATCCGAATTTCCAACCTCTCATTATCATGGAATAACCGTAACAATTGATTTTTCAGCTATTACTGAGGAAATGAAAAATGTGCTTGAACTTTTAGCGGTAGATATTAATCGAATTAAAGCGTTATCACAGGCTGATGAGTTTACGATTATCCGTGCCAATGCGACAATAGAGCATATTTTTTCAGAGTTATATAAGGTTCCTACAGCTATTCGACGCGGATATATACGGGTAAAGGTTTTGGAACTGCTTTTAATTTTGACAGAATTAAAGCCTGATGAAGATATTTCTAAGCATACATATTTTCCGGCAGCGCAAATTAAAACGATTAAAGAGATACACACATTTCTTGTGGAAAATTTCTCCGAGCATTACACGATTGACGAGCTTTCAAAGCAGTTTCAGATTTCTCCCACAGTTATGAAAAAGTGTTTTAGAGGCGTATATGGGGATTCGATATATGCATATATGAAAAGGTATCGCTTGCAGGTAGCTGAACAGTTGCTAAGGGAGAGTAATTTAAAAATCGGCGAGATAGCGGCAAGAGTTGGTTATCTCAATCCAAACAAATTTACCTCTGCATTCTGTGCCGAATACGGTGTTCCTCCGACTGCTTACAGAAAGAAAGTCTGAATGGATAGAAAATAGTCCGCTCAGTCATTGCAATTGAAAATATACTCCTATAAAATGGGTGCTGTGGTTAGCTGGTGCTAACTACAGCATTTTTTATTACTATAACTATAAGGAGGATATTTTCTTATGAAAAAGGATTCAGAGATATCCAGAATGTTTGCATATGCGGGCAAACGACACTGGCTTACAATTTTAGGTATGATTCTTGCAGGTCTAAGCACAGTGTTATCAATGTTTCCGTTTATATGTATCTGGTTTGTCGTAAGAGATTTGTTAAATGCAATAGTGGCAGGGGATATAAATCTTGCTACTCACAGTGGCGCTTATGCGTGGTGGGCCGTTGGCTTTTCAGTTTTAAGCATTTTGCTGTATTTTATTGCTTTGTGCTGTTCTCATTTGGCTGCATTCAGAACGGCTTCAAATATGAGAAAAGCCGCAATACACCATATTGTAAAACTGCCGCTGGGATATTTCAGCCAAAATGCAAGCGGACGGCTTCGCAAGATAATTGATGATAATGCAGGTCTTACAGAGGAGTTTTTGGCTCATCAGCTCCCTGATCTTACAGGTGCCGTTGTAATGCCTGTTGCTGTGCTTGTGCTTATCTTCACATTTGACTGGCGGCTCGGAATTTGCTGCCTGATACCGCTTGCCGTCAGCTTTTTCTTTATGAAACAGATGATGGGCGGTGACAATGCAGGATTTATGGAGGGATATATGGCGGCTCTTGAAAGTATGAATAAAGAGGCTGTAGAGTATATCCGTGGTATTCCTGTAGTTAAGGTATTCCAGCAGACTGTTTTCTCTTTTAAAAACTTTCATAAAGCGATTGAAGAATACAAGAAATATGCCTCTGGCTATGCCTTGAAATGCCGTGTTCCTTTAACAGGGTTTAATGTTGCGTTAAACGGCACATTTGTACTTCTTATCCCCGTTGCCTGTATAATTCTTTCGGCGGTAACAGGTAAAGCGTCATATCAGGATGTTTTGCTTGATTTCCTTTTCTACTGCCTGTTCACTCCGGTCTGCACAACAATGATGAACCGTGTTATGTTTGCAGGAGAGCAGCTTATGGCTGCAAAAAGTGCAGTTAATCGTATTGAAAGCGTATTAAATGAACAGCCTTTGGCAGAGGCCGGGAGCCCAAGACAGCCAAAAGATGACTCTGTATCATTGGTAAATGTATCATTCAGCTATCCGGGCAGCGATAAAAAAGCACTCGATAATGTTACATTTGATATTCCTGTAGGTAAGACCGTTGCACTTGTGGGTGCGTCAGGCAGCGGTAAATCTACTGCTGCTCAGCTTATACCAAGATTTTATGATGTAAACGAGGGGCAGGTTTTAGTCGGAGATGTTGATGTACGCCAGATTAGCAAGCAGGAGCTGATGAATAAGATTGCCTTTGTATTCCAGAACACACAACTTTTCAAGGACACATTACTTGAAAATATTCGTGCCGCAAGACCGAATGCAACAAGAGAAGAAGTAATGCGTGCCGCCGAAGCTGCACAGTGCAAAGAGATTATCGAGCGTCTGCCAAATGGACTTGACACAGTTGTGGGAAATGGCGGAACTTATCTGTCCGGCGGTGAAAATCAAAGAATTGCACTTGCGAGAGCAATTCTTAAGGATGCACCGATTATTGTTTTGGATGAGGCAACAGCGTTTGCTGATGCTGAAAATGAACACCAGATTCAGATGGCTTTTGAAAAATTGACTCAGAAAAAGACAGTTTTGATGATTGCACATCGTCTTTCTACTGTTGAGTATGCCGATGAAATTCTTGTATTTGATGATGGCAGGATAATTGAGCGTGGTACTCATAAATCATTGCTTGAACAAAACGGACGGTATGCTTCTATGTGGAGAGATTATCAGACATCTGTTAAATGGAAAGTCGGCAAGGAGGTTAAATAGTTATGAAATATCTTCAAAAAAAATATGCACTGAGTAATCAGGGTGCAAAGGATTTATTTAAGGGAATTATTTATTCCGCATTGGCATATATCAGCTTAATGCTCCCTGTCGCTTTGCTCGCTTATGTTTTAGGTGTACTTCTTGCTCCACTGACAGGTCAGGGACAAAAAAACATAAACACCTTGCTTTATACAGTTATCGGCATTGTAGTGTTGGTATTAATCTTCATTTTGCATTATCTTCAATATACAGTGACATACATAGGAACATATGAAGAAAGTGAGCGTCGCCGTATAACACTTGCAGAAAAACTGCGTACATTACCGATACGGTTCTTTCAGGAGCGTGACCTTTCCGATTTGACAAGTACGATAATGAGTGACTGTGCAGGCTTTGAACATGCCTTTTCTCATACGGTTGCACAGTTTTGGGGTTCAATTCTTTCAACAGCTATTGTATGTATAGCACTTTTAATTTACGATTGGCGTATGGGGCTTGCACTTCTCTGGGTTGCTCCGATTTCATTTGCGATTGTTCTCCTTTCTCGTAAATTGCAGGTTAAGATGGGAAAGAAACACATCGATGCAAAACTTGAACTTGCAGAAGGGATTCAGGAATGTCTTGAAACAGTGCAGGACATCAAGGCTTGCAATTTAGAGGAGCAGTATCTCAAAAAATTAGACAAAAAGATTGATAATTCCGAAAAGGCACAAATATCTTCGGAAACAATGACTGCAAGTTTAGTTACCGCAGGACAGATGATTTTAAGATTAGGTCTGGCAACGGTTATCGTTGTAGGTAATGCCTTGATGCTTAGGGGTGAAACAAATTTATTTTCTTATATATTATTTTTAATTGCGGCATCCCGTATATATGACCCGCTTTCAGGTGCTATGACAAATATGGCGGAATTGTTTGGTGTAGACCTTCAGGTTGACCGTTTAAAATCAATTCAGGATTATCCTGAGGAAAACGGTAAAAAGGAATACAATACAAACGGCTATGACATAACTTTTGACCATGTCGGCTTTTCTTATGAATCCGGCAAGCCTGTTTTAAGGGATGTATCATTTACGGCTAAACAGGGACAGGTGACTGCTCTTGTCGGTCCTTCCGGCGGAGGTAAAAGTACCATTGCGAATTTAGCGGCAGGATTTTATGATGTTGACAGCGGTAAGATTACTTTGGGCGGTACAGATATTGCTCCGATTGACTCGGTAGCTTTGATGAAAGATTTTTCAATAGTATTCCAGAATGTTGTATTATTTAACAATACTATAATGGAAAATATCAGAGTCGGCCGCAAAAATGCTTCGGATGAAGATGTAATCAAAGCTGCAAAGGCTGCTAATTGCCACGATTTTATAGAAAAACTTCCAAACGGTTATCAGACAGTTATCGGTGAAAACGGCTCAACTCTTTCTGGCGGTGAATGTCAGCGTCTGTCAATTGCACGTGCACTTTTGAAAGATGCACCTGTAATTCTTCTTGATGAGGCAACGGCTTCACTTGATGTTGATAACGAAACCGAAATTCAGGAGGCAATCACTAATCTGGTTCATGGAAAGACCGTTCTTATCATTGCACACAGACTGAGAACAGTTGAGAGTGCTGACAAAATTGTTGTTCTTGACGGCGGCGTAGTTGCCGAGAGCGGCACTCACAATGAATTGATGCAAAAGAAAGGATTGTATCATAAACTTGTCGAATTGCAGACAGCAGCATCCGATTGGAAGTTACAGCGTGCAGGAGAATGACAGGTATTCAGCGTAAAGCCTGCATTTGTTTGTCAAAGAATGTGCAAGTATATGTTTTGTATTTGTTAAAATAAAATTTAAAGAGAAGTGCAAAGAACTCTCCGGATCTTTAGGTTCGTGAGAGTTCTTTGCATAAAGTAATTGTGTTACAAAGTAAATGTGTGATAAAATATTACTCAAAAAAAGATATTTTTGTGAATAACTGTAAGTTAACAAGTCACAACAAATACTTACTTGGAGGCACGACATGTTAAACAGATTACATTTTGAAATGATAAAATTATACAATGGTGATGCCAAAAGGATACAGCATTTCTGTAAAGTCCACAGCTATGCAAAACTTATTGCCGAGATGGAGAATGTCGATAAAGACACATTATTTATTATTGAAACAGCGGCACTTACGCATGATATAGGAATACATTTGTGTGAAGAAAAATATGGAGACTGCAATGGCAAACTTCAGGAAAAAGAAGGCTCTGCACTTGCACAAAAGTTGCTTGAGAGCCTTGATTTCCCGCAGGATGTGTCAGAGAGAGTACAGTACCTTATCGGTCATCATCATACATATAACGATATAAAAGATATTGATTACCAGATTCTTGTGGAAGCAGATTTTCTTGTAAATATGTATGAGGATGGTCTGTCAAAAGAAGCGGTAAAACACGCATATGACAGTATTTTTAAGACTGCTTCCGGCAGGAAGATATGTGCGGAAATGTTTGGAATTGACTGAACTGTTAAATAAAGGATTTTTTTATAAAAAGTGGCTGTCGCATTAAGTATAATCTATACAATATGTAGATGTTAATAACAGATTTATTAT
>NZ_JAHLQE010000100.1 GCF_018918235.1 Eubacterium sp. MSJ-13 | reverse complement strand
AGTTAAGATTAAGCATTATAATCATATTTTTAAAAATACTGTATCTATATATCGTCATGCTGTAGACTTCCTTATAGATGTTTGTCTTAATGAATGGAATGATATATCTGATATTCAAGGCAATCTTGTGCAACAACAATATGTGGAACGCCTTTGTCATAAAACAGCTCGTAATCAAGAGCCTAAATATGATAATTTCGATAAAAAGTTTTATAAATTTCCAAGTTATTTAAGGCGAGGGGCTATAAATGAAGCCATTGGTAAAGTATCATCATATAAAAATAATTTTGCTAATTGGGAAACAAATCCTAGAGGCAGACAGCCTTCTTTACCAAAAGCTGGATTTATTTATCCATGTATGTATAGAACCGTTATGTACGAACAGACAGATGTATATGAAGCAAGACTTAAAGTTTTTATTCGTAATACATGGGATTGGATAACTGTAAAACTTCGCAGATCAGATATAGATTACATCAACAGAAGATGTGCGTCATATAAAAAGTGTGTACCAACACTTCAAAAACGAGGTAAGGAATGGTTTTTAGATTTTCAATTTGAAGAAAAAGTCTCCTTGAATAATACAAATATTTATGAACAGACCATTGTTGCTGTAGATTTAGGAATCAACTCTGCCGCTGCGGTTAGTGTAATGCGTAGTAATGGCACTATTCTTGGAAGGCATTTCTGTAAACTTCCTAAAGAAATAGACCATTTAACACATAGCCTGAATCGTGTGAAAAAAGCTCAACAGCATGGCAATCATAAAACACCGAGACTTTGGGCTAAAGTAAAAGGAATCAACCATGACATTGCTGTAAAAACAGCAAGTTATATTATAGATATAGCTGTTTTTTATAATGCTGATGTAATTGTTTTTGAGCATTTAGATAAAAAAGGCAAGATACATGGTTCTAAAAAACAAAAAATTAAAATGTGGCGAAGTCAGGAAGTTCAGTCTATTGTCACAAATAAAGCTCATAGACTTGGTATGAGGATAAGCCGTATTTGTGCATGGGGCACAAGTAAATATGCTTATGACGGAAGTGGAACTATACTTCGTGGCAGATATGGTGGATTTAGTACCTATGAGTTATGTAAATTTTCAAATGGTAAAACATACAACTGTGATTTATCTGCATTTTATAACATTGGAGCAAGATACTTCCTAAGAGAAATCTTAAAATCCTTGGACGCAAGTTCAAGGTTGGTCATTGAGGCAAAAGTTCCTCAGTGTACTAAGAGAAGCACCTGCACATTTTCTACTTTAGTTAGCTTAAATGCGGTACTTGCATCTGCATAGATGCAAGAGGCTGAGTTTTAGCTGTATGGTAGAAATGTAGTCCGTTCGCCTAAAACGAGCAAGTGTCGAATGACACTTATTGGAAGCACGCGACTTTAGTCGTGTGAGGCTTCACTGGTACTAAAAATGCAATGTTTTGGGACTTTAACTCACGAGATATTACTGAGACTTTGAAGGATTTAAAACATAATTTTCAAGATGCATATAAAAACGGTATTTCTGATAAGGAAATTATTAATGAATATGGCTCTCCCAAAAGTGTTGCTAATTCTCTAAGAGCTGAGCTTTCAGGACAAAAAAAGAAAAATAACATTTATCGTGGTAAGATGACTTTGCTTATATTATGCATTGCAGCGATGCTTGTTTCCTTAATTACTTTGCCGATAAGAATATCATCATGTACAATAGTTCTTATTGCTGCTGTTTTTATATGGTTTTTTTCAGGAAGCAATCTTATGATCGGTATTTGTGATAATTCAAAGTCAGATAAAATAGTATTTACGATTATGCAGACAGGTATTTTACTATTTGTTGGATTCATACATATTGCTTTATTTGACATTATACCAACACTTGTAGAAACATCACAAACCGCATTTTTTAGATATTATTTTAAGCCAATTACCCATTTTCTTATTATAGTATTGTTTATTTTTACATTATATTCACTTTTTAAAATAATGGGTGGGAATATAGCGATGTTCTTTGTTACAATGCAGAATATTTCACTTATAGGTGCTCTTTTTGCTTATATAGATTATCTTCAAAATTGTGACATATTGTATTATGCTACAAGACATTACATTTTTACTGCATATTTTGTGTGTCTGTTTACAATGATTCCTTTTATAATATATACTTATATTAAGTCCAAAAATAATTATTAAAAATGGAGTAATAATATATGAGTACAAAAATCAATGCGCAGATTAAAAAAGGTGTCCTCGAAATGTGTCTGCTTCACAAGTTGTCGCAACAGGATTATTACGGTTACAATCTTATGCATGAAATGAATGTTTTGTTTCCTGAAGTAAACAGTAGTACATTTTATGCAATATTACGGCGGTTAAAAAATGATGGCTCTGCGGATGTTTATTATGGAAATGAATCGGGCGGTCCTACAAGAAAGTATTACAGGATTACAGAAAGTGGCAAAGAAACGCTCGAAGCCTATATTAAGGAATGGGAACAGCTCAAGGCTGTTGTTTCGGAGCTTGGGATTTAAAGTGGTATATTTAAATAGGGCTGTCGTACGAAGTATTATTTATATAATATGTAGATAAAAATTTATTATTAATAGCTGCATATTGTATAGATTATGCTTAGTGCGGCAGCTCTATTTTATTTGAAAGTAATTCAATTATTCGTCAAGCAATACTTCCTTACTCCTTCAGTCAATTACCGCTTATCGCAAAAATCGACCGTTCGTCGCATTGTGATGGAATATTGTGGATATGTCTGTTAAATAAATTTCATAAAACAAGCAATTGTTCTAAAAACACAGTTGCCTGTAATTTTCATTAAAGGTAGTTGCATCAAAATAAATATAATCATCGTTATATGTGTAGGGCAAAGTACCTTTTGAACTAGACATTATAAAAATAACATTTGGTAAAAAGTTAAGAAGATAGGAGGAATACGGGATGATTATAAAAAAATTTAAAAATTATTTCATTGCAGCTATCATGGCATTCATATTTGGTATATGGATAACGCCATTTGCGGCAGATTATTTTGGAGACTGTGATGCATTAAAATTTATGGAGTGTGAGGTGAAAGCGGCAGATATAAGTGAATGGGAAAAAGAATGGATTGATTTGCAAAAACAGATGGCAGACGAGGCATCCGCTGTGTTGAAAAAAGAGATTACATTTAATGACGAGGATGTAAGTGAGGAAGAAAAATCCACAACGATTAAGTCATACGACATAAACAATGCAGTTCCAATGTGGACATTATCGTCTGACATGACAATGATTTCTGATTATCATAAGAATAATGACAGTCTGTCAGGTCTGATTAAGTGGAGTGACGGATGGTATATACCAGCAAAAACTATGACGGGTGGGAATGCATCGATTTTGCTGCAAAGAGAAAAAGACGGTTATCATGTTTATGGGCAGTATTTTGGCAACGATGACAATTACATTGCTAATACGACAGATGAGATAAAAAATAAGATCAAAAAAGAATTATCAGGCGTGAAGATAACCGAGGTTAGGAATGTTTCGATACCATTTTACGAGGTAAATCTTGTATATGTAAGACAGGAAGATAGAGAAGAGAAAATTATACCATATCAGGCAGAAAGTGCAACAACATTAAATGACATTGGTGAGGAAGAAGGAAAACTTTATACAGTTTCAGAGTTTATGTCGGATATGGAAAATGAATATGATGAGTATAGTGAGAAGGAATTGGAACAGATAGTAAAAGAAAATAAAGTTAAACAGAACTTAGGAGGAGGTTTGCTGCCTAAAAAGAAGAAAGTTGAAGAGAAGGATAAATCAAGTAATTACTTTTTAGGTCATGTTACAATAATTGTTATTTCGATGATTTTGGCTGCGGGATTATTTTTTGCAATGAAATTTATAATAAGGAAAGAAAAATATGAAGGTTTGAGAGATGGTAAAAAATTAAAACATAAATATTAGTAAGTATTTTGCAACAATCATATTGCAATAATTTCTGTTAAGATACATGTAGATTTGGGCGGATAAAACAGGCTGGGGATTTATTACTCATAAATCCCCGGTAAAAAATGTTAAGATTAATTATTTATTCAACTTTTCAACAATACAGCTATGCTCTTTAGTTTTCTTGTCATAGGTTATGCCAACAAGAAGTATTTTTCCAGTATATTGTTCAATGGCAGCCGGATATTTTTTATCTTTTATCTGATTTAAAGCTGTTTGAGCGTTTTTATTCCATTTTAATTCGATTAAAAGTGCCGGATAATCATTTATATATTCAGGTTTGGGAATATATACAAAGTCTGCAAATCCGCGTCCTGTAGGAAGTTCACGAACAGGTTTAAAGTAATATTTCAAAGTGCATAGATATCCTATTGTAATGACACTGCTCAATGAGTTTTCGTTGTTATATTGTATTGCAGATGCATAATCTGTATGAATTTTTTCTATTATTTGTGCAACTGCCTTATTATCCATATCAAGCGTGGCATCAAGCAGCAGTTCTGACTGTTGGTTAAAAGCAGCAAGTTCATTCCATTTTTTTCGCTTTGTAATATTTATAAATTCCTGTCGTATTTCTTCATTAGGAATAAATGCATTCTGGTTGTCTGAATTATAACCAAGATAACCCAGATGGATAAGGTATGTGAGTACATCATCTTTATCAGAAAAACTGACTGTATCATTTTGGAAAGAACTTGTATCAACAGTAACAAAATTTCCTGATAACATTTCTATTATTGAAGATTTTAGACCATCAAAATCCATATTTATCAGTGGAATAATGGATTTATATGTACCGGTCTGTGACCAGTAACTCCTGAAGTTTCCTCTTGTTATAACATTGACTACAGCTTTGGGATTATATATTTCATAATTACCTAGAAGGTAGCCGTCATACCATTGTTTTATCTTATTAAAATCAGTTTTGTATAATTTGCAGAGTTCGTGTACTTCCTGTTCAGTAAAGCCAATATATTGAGAGAGCATACCTGAGTCAAGCATTGTAAATTCATCAAAATTATTAAGTGCTGACTGTGTCTGGATTTTTTTGATTGGGAGGATACCGGTCAGAAATGCCAGTGCAACAAAACTTGTCGGAATATTTCCCTTAAACATACCCCTTAAAAAATTTATATATTCAGTCTGAACTTTTTTATTTGAGGCTTCGTCCCTGATAAGAACATCCCATTCATCTATTATTATTATGAATTTATTGCCTGTTGCAGAATATATCTGTGACAATGCTCCATAAATATTTCGGGTGTTTTTTAGTGCAACATCTGGATAAGATTCCTGCAATTCATCTATCACATGTGAATTTATATAGTCGATGGTGGCTTCGGGGGAACCGGCATCCATCATGCACCATTGAATATCGAGATGTATGGTATCATATTTGTTAAGATGTTTTTTGAAATCCGGTTTACTGCTAATATCAAGTCCTGAAAATATTTCACCAGAAACTGCACCTTTGCTATAGTATGCGGAGAGCATATTTGCTGTTATGGATTTACCGAAACGGCGTGGGCGGCTGTTACAGATGAAAGCATTATCAGTATTTATGACTGAATTTGTATATTCCAGCAGCCCTGTTTTATCTATATATATTTTTGAATTTAATGTTGTCTGAAATGCAGTATTATCCGGATTTACAAATAAGCCCATGACAAATCCTCCGTTTAGTTTCAATTGTTTTTTTTACATTATTAACAGTTCATTGCTAATTATATCACAAACAGGTTTCTACTGTAAATTATTAAAAAATATAGTTCTTACAAAAATCTTACAATATATTAAAAATGTTGCAAAAGTATTAAACACATGATATAATGAACCTCGTCAGGTTCATATGTGTGCATGAAATATGCATATATTTATGACAATGCTAATGTGAATACAGGTATTAAATTTGGCATGATAGTTACTTGTGTCACGTATACTAACGTATAAAGGGAAAGTTGAGTGGGAGGTACATATTTTATGGAAAAAACAATGTTACGCAGAGTTATGGTTGGTCTTACGATTCTTGTTATTGCTCTTGGTGTCGCAAATGTTGTCAGAACAAATATTTCAACATCAAATGGAAACAGTTCATTTAAAAGCAGTGTGACAGCGGCTGAGATTTCAGAATAAGTTTTATTTTTGAAAAGACTGGTGTGGTCATATGACTGCATTTATATCATAATAATATGCAGGAAAGAGGAAAAATGAAGCGATATTTCAGGCTTATAGCAGTTATGGCACTTGTATTATGTGTGCTTGCAGGTTGTGGTTCTAAGAAGAATGATACATCTTCAGACAATGCAGTTTCATCATCACAGAATACAGACACACAGCAGGAGGAAACGACTGCTCCGGAAAGTACAGATGATTCTGGACAAGATTCAGGGGCAAGTGATGTGGCATCAGATGGGACAGAGCAGCTTTCGGGTAAACATCATGTAGTTATAAAAGTTAAGGATTATGGAAATATTAAGGTGGAGCTTGATGCAGATACAGCACCTATATCTGTTACAAACTTTGTAAATCTTGCAAAGCAGGGCTTTTATGACGGACTTACATTTCATCGTATCATAGATGGATTTATGATTCAGGGCGGCGATCCTAATGGTGATGGAACAGGCGGTTCAGATGAAACGATAAAAGGTGAGTTTAGTGAAAATGGTGTTGAGAATAATATTTCACATGTCAGGGGAACTATTTCAATGGCACGCTCATCAGAGAATGACAGTGCAAGTTCACAGTTCTTTATCGTTCAGTCAGACAGTACATATCTTGACGGACAGTACGCGGGATTTGGAACAGTTACGAGTGGAATGGATATTGTAGATAAGATTTGTGAAGATACTCCGGTCACAGATACAAATGGTACGGTTGAGAAGGAAAATCAGCCTGTTATCGAAACAATAAAAGTTGTAGATTAATACTATCAAGCAAGTAGCAGAGAGGACCTTGAATATCCGCTTGACTAATTGCTTAAAAAATAGAAATCCTTTCAATACATAGTGGTGAAAATGTATTGAAAGGATTTTTTCTTATTTAAAAGATTTAAAAATGTTTTACTTTTGCAGATTGTATGTAAGATAGACAATAGAAAACGCTATGCTATACAGTATAGGAGAACGTAAAAAAATATATATTCAAAGATAAATAGTGTATTTTTTCATGAAATTTGGGGTAAAAATATGCGTTAAATTATGGTATAAAGATTTATAATAAACGCCTGAAGAAAGTGAGGAAGATATGGCTGATAAAAAAATAAAGAATCCTTTATGGAACTCTGAACTTGATATTGAAAAAAGACTCGATTTTCTGGTTGAAAATCTTACTTTAGATGAAAAAATCAGATGTATGAGCAATGCAAATCCTGAAATTGAGAGACTTGGGATAAGAGCTTTTAATATAGGGGGAGAAGGTGCACATGGAGTACAGGCAAGACATGATCAGGGCTGGGATCTCAGAGAACCTGATTATACGACGATTTTTCCGAACCCTATCGGGATGAGCAGGTCATGGGACCGGGAAATGATTAAGGAAGCTGGAAAAGTTACCGGGATAGAGACAAGAGGATTGTTTGATGCCGGAAAAAGCGGTTGTCTTTCAGTCTGGGCACCTACCGTAGATATGGAGAGAGATCCGAGATGGGGAAGAAATGAGGAGGCATACGGAGAAGATCCTTACCTTACGGGTGAACTTGCGGGTGCATATGTTGAGGGTATGCAGGGGGATGATGCTTTTTATCTTAGATGTGCGGCAACATTAAAACATTTTTATGCGAATAATGTTGAGGAGGATCGTACTTTTGTATCTTCGTCAGTTGATCCGAGAAATAAGCGTGAATATTATCATGAGCCATTTCGGAAGATTATTGTGGAGCATGGAGCAGAGGCGGTCATGACAGCATACAATGAGATAAACGGAGTGCCTTGTATGCTTATTTCTGATATTAAGGATTATGCGAAAAACAAGTGGGGACTGCATCATGTTGTAACAGATGGCGGTGATGTGCTTCAGACGGTAAATCAGCACGAATATTTTGGTACGGACGCACAAACGGTTGCGGCTGGATTAAAAGCAGGTATTGACAGCTTTTCAGATAATACGGTTAAGATAGAGGGAGCAGTTAGAGAGGCATATGAGCAGGGACTTATTGATATAAATGATATCAATGAAGCGGTCAGGAACCGGTTTGGAACTATGATAAGGCTTGGACTGTTTGATGCATATGGAGAAAGTCCTTATTCGCATATAACAATAGAAGATGTTGGAACAAAGGAAAATCAGGAAACGGCACTTAAAATCGGACAAAAGTCTGTTGTGCTGCTGGAGAATAAAGGAATACTTCCAATTGATGCATCTAAGGCAGATGGGGATATATGTGTACTCGGACCTTTGGCGGATGTCTGGCAGCTTGACTGGTATTCAGGTCTGCCGCCATATTATGTGACGGGACTTGAGGGAATCAGGAAATATGTCGATGCCCCTTTTGAAAAGGGCGTATGTGAATTTAAGATAAAAGCAGATGGAAGATATCTCGGACTTGACAGAGATGGAAGGCTTATCGTTACTGATAATGCAGAGGCAGAAGTATTCCAGATAGAACAGTGGGACAAAAAGCAGTTTACATTAAAAAGCAGTTCAAACGGAAAATTTCTGTCTGTAAGGGACGATATTGAAGGCGGCGAAAGTGGGGATATCTGTGCATTTAAGGACAGGGCATTCGGCTGGTTTGTAAAAGAGGCTTTCAAAATATCAGAATTTAGTGGAGATATTTCAAAAGACAAAGCGGAGAACGGACAGGTTGTTTTTGACTGCTCGGTTGCGTGTGGAGTGACAAGTTGGAACGATGAGGCCTTTTATATAGATGAAAGCGGGATACTGCGTGTTGAAAGTGTTTTAGATATACAACAGAGCTGTGGGATTAGTTGGAAAGATGGTGCAGACAATGAAATTTTGTCAGAGAAAAACAGTGATGATGCTGATGTAAAAATATCGAAAATAAACAACTTTGAATTTGAACTTGTTTCAGATGGTATTGCGGCAGCGGCGGAACTTGCAAGAAAAGTTAAATATCCGATACTTTTCCTCGGTGGCGATCCGATGGTTACATGTAAAGAGGATGTTGACAGAGATGATATAGACTTTCCTACATATCAGCAGAGACTGCTCGAAGCTGTATATGAGGCAAATGAAAATGTAATCGTTGTCCTGATATCAAATGTGGCATTTGATATCTCATGGGCAAAAGAACATGTGAAAGCAATGATATTATCAGCATCAGGCTGTATGGAACTTGGGACGGCGATTGCTGACAATATCTTTGGAAAGGTAAGTCCGGCAGGAAGGCTCAGTACGACATGGTATAAAGATATTACAAAACTTCCGCCAAAGGAGGATTACGATATAATAACCCATCCAAGGACTTATGCTTATTATGACGGGGAAGTTCTGTATCCTTTTGGATATGGAAAGACATATTCTGAGATAAGATATCAGGATATGGAGGCAGAAATCAAAGATTATACGAAGATTGCAGTGGGCGTAAGTATTGAAAATACAGGTGAGTATGTGACGGATGAGGTTGTGCAGATATATGTGACAAAGAAGGACTCAAAAGTTCCGCGTGCTATAAGAAAACTCAGGGCATTTGAAAGGGTAAAAAATCTGAAACCACAAGAAAAGAGAAAAGTTTATTTTGAAATAAAGATAAGTGACCTCAGATATTATGATGTTGTTGAAGAAAGGCTTATTCTCGAAGATGGTGATTATATTATACAGGCAGGCTCGTCAAGTCGTGACACTCACTTGAAACAGACAATAAGCATAAAGGGAACATCAAGAGGCACAAGGGATGCATGGCAGGCGATAAAGGCAGATCATTATGATACATATGAAAATGTTTATCTGCATGAAGGCGTAAATGGATTTGATGCAGTATGCACTTTGGACAATAAAACAGAAGGTGAAGTTTCATATAAGAATGTGTGTGCTTTTGATACGAACATAACCGGTGCAGATGGAAATGAGCCGGCAAATGATGATGGAGTGCCAGCGGCTGAAATAATTGATGATTGCAAAAATAAAGCAGATAGGAATAAATATAATCTTGAAATACTGGCATCAATAGAAAATGGGGGGATGGTAGAGGTCTTTGCAGATAATGAGCTGATTGGCAGATTTGTAAAAGGACAGACAAAAACCGCTGATATACACAGCGAGATAGGTACGGCGGCATTCAGGACGGACAAAAAAATGCCGTGGGCAGCCTTTGGAAGAAAGATAGATTTCAAGAAATATAATATCGTGCTTGACGGTTCAAAAATCCCTGACGGGGAATTTGAGTTAAAACTAAAGATGAGAGGGTATATTAGGGTTTGTTGTTTGAAGATGGTCTGAAGCTGTCAGCCGCTGCTTCGCAGCTTTTGCTTATTCGCGCGAAAGCAAAGTGAGGAAGGAACAAATTTATTTGTTACTTCTGAGCGCGCTTGCGGGGTATTTGACCTCATATAATAAATGAAAGGTTATTCTGCCATAAAAAGAGAATTTGGCATACAATGAACAAGCTCCTTGTATGCCAAATATCTTTTTATAGCGGAACTGTTACAAATTTTTTAATATTTTGCAAAAAAAGATTTTTACATTTTGATTTTATATGTTATACTATACATAGCGGCTTCATGCGGAACGGAGAATGTCGTATTTATTGATTGACATAAGTACAATCCTGAACGCAGGGGATGTACCGTTTCCTGTCTGACAGGATATACAGATATATCTGACATGAAGTCAGTTTTATGCCGGATTTTCATTTTGGAATGATGGCGGTTGTAGTGCGATTTATATCGTGGACAATTATTTATTCATATTTAGGAGGTAACTTTACAATGGCAAACAAATGGGTATATATGTTTAGCGAAGGCGACATGACCATGCGTAACTTACTCGGTGGTAAGGGTGCTAACCTTGCAGAGATGACAAATATCGGTCTTCCTGTACCACAGGGATTTACAGTAACTACAGAAGCTTGTACACAGTACTATGAAGATGGTCGTCAGATTAACGACGAGATCATGGCTCAGATCATGGACGGCGTTAAGAAGATGGAAGAGATCAACGGAAAGAAATTCGGAGATTCTGAGAATCCATTATTAGTTTCTGTTCGTTCAGGTGCTCGTGCTTCAATGCCTGGTATGATGGATACTATCCTTAACCTTGGTTTGAATGACGACGTTGTAGCTACAATGATCAAGGGAAACCCAGACCCAACATTTGAGCGTTTCGTATATGATTCATACAGACGTTTCATCCAGATGTTCTCAGATGTAGTTATGGAAGTTGGTAAGAAATACTTCGAGCAGCTCATCGACAAGATGAAAGAAGAAAAAGGTGTTAAGTATGATGTAGATCTTACAGCACAGGATCTTAAGACTCTTGCAGAGCAGTTCAAGGCTGAGTACAAGAATCAGTTAGGAACAGACTTCCCTTCTGATCCAGTAGAGCAGATGAAACTTGCTGTAGAGGCTGTATTCCGTTCATGGGACAACCCTCGTGCAAACGTATATCGTCGTGACAACGACATCCCTTACTCATGGGGAACTGCAGTTAACGTAATGCCTATGGTATTCGGTAACTTAAACAATGAATCTGGTACAGGTGTTGCATTTACTCGTGACCCTGCAACAGGTGAGAACAAACTTATGGGTGAGTTCCTTATCAACGCACAGGGCGAGGACGTAGTTGCAGGTGTTCGTACACCAATGCCAATCGCTCAGATGGAGCAGGAATTCCCAGAGGCATATGCTGAGTTCGTTAAGGTTTGTGATACACTTGAGAATCACTACCATGACATGCAGGATATGGAGTTCACAGTTGAAAACAAGAAGCTTTACATGCTTCAGTGTCGTAACGGTAAGAGAACAGCTCCTGCTGCATTAAAGATTGCTTGTGACCTTGTTGATGAAGGACATAAGACAGAAGAAGAAGCAGTAGCTATGATCGATCCTCGTAACCTTGATACACTTCTTCACCCACAGTTCGATGCTGCTGAGTTAAAGAAAGCTACTCCAATCGGAAAAGGACTTGGTGCTTCTCCTGGAGCTGCTTGCGGTAAAGTCGTATTTACAGCAGAAGACGCTGTAGAGTGGGCTGAGCGTGGAGAGAAGGTTGTACTTGTTCGTCTTGAGACATCTCCAGAAGATATCACAGGTATGAAGAGTGCACAGGGTATCCTCACAGTTCGTGGTGGTATGACATCTCACGCAGCCGTAGTTGCTCGTGGTATGGGTACATGCTGTGTATCAGGATGTGGCGATATCGTTATGGACGAAGAAAACAAGAAATTTGAATTAGCAGGAAAGACATATACAGAAGGTTCTGAGATTTCTATTGATGGTACAACAGGTAACATCTATGATGGTCTTATCCCAACTGTAGATGCAACAATCGCCGGTGAGTTCGGACGTGTTATGGCTTGGGCTGACAAGTACAGAACACTTAAAGTTCGTACAAACGCTGATACTCCTGCAGATGCTAAGAAGGCTCGCGAGCTTGGTGCTGAAGGTATCGGACTTTGCCGTACAGAGCATATGTTCTTCGAGGAAGACAGAATTGCTGCATTCCGTGAGATGATTTGCTCAGATACAGTAGAAGAAAGAGAAGAAGCACTTGCTAAGATTCTTCCTTACCAGCAGGGAGACTTCGAGGCTCTCTATGAGGCACTTGAAGGAAATCCTGTAACAATCCGTTTCTTAGACCCACCACTTCATGAGTTCGTTCCTACAGAGGAAGCTGACATCGAGAAGTTAGCAAAGGCTAAGAATAAGAGTGTAGAAGAAATCAAAGCTATCATTGATTCACTTCACGAGTTCAACCCTATGATGGGACATCGTGGATGCCGTCTTGCAGTAACATATCCTGAAATTGCTAAGATGCAGACAGCCGCAGTTATTCGTGCAGCAATCAATGTAAAGAAGAAACATCCAGATTGGACAGTAGAGCCTGAGATCATGATTCCACTTGTTGGAGAGGTTAAAGAGCTTAAGTATGTCAAGAAGGTTGTTGTTGAGACAGCAGACGCTGAAATCGCAGCAGCAGGCATCGAGATGAAGTACGAAGTTGGTACAATGATCGAGATTCCAAGAGCTGCACTTACAGCAGATGAGATTGCTAAAGAGGCTGAGTTCTTCTGCTTCGGTACAAACGATTTAACACAGATGACATTTGGTTTCTCTCGTGATGATGCAGGTAAGTTCCTTGATGCTTACTATGATGCTAAGATCTTTGAGAGCGATCCATTTGCAAAGCTTGACCAGACAGGTGTTGGTCAGCTTATGGAAATGGCTGTAGAAAAAGGAAAGAAAGTTCGTCCATCACTTCACTGCGGTATCTGTGGTGAGCACGGTGGAGATCCTTCATCAGTTGAATTCTGCCATAAGATTGGTCTTGACTATGTGTCATGCTCACCATTCCGTGTGCCTATCGCAAGACTTGCAGCAGCACAGGCAGCAATTGCAGAGAAAGCAGCTAAATAATATTGGCTGAAAAATAGTAGATTTTTGTTAAGATAATCTATTGGTGCAAAAAAATAATTAAGACCGTCAACCTAGTAAGATTGGTGGGTTGATGGTCTTTTTACATGTAATTTTATATTTATTAAAAATGTATAAAAACTAATAATAAATGTATAAAAATTGAAACAGAATGACTATGCCCAATTTCTTAAAATTTAAATAAGAGAATGAGTTTTTTTTCAGAAAGGGAAAGTAAAAAGAATTGTTTGATAAGAATATTTCGTAATTAAAATGTATGTGATATTGAATTAAATTAAGTTTTTTACAACAGAAAATACATTATGGATAAATTTTTAAAAAATAAGAAAGTCGGAAAGAAAATAAGTACTGTAATAAATATTGTTATAGTACTGTTCGTGATAGGAATTATTATAAGTTTTGTTGGACTTACGATGGTCAACAGCAACATGAAAAGATTTTATAAGCAGCCATATGTAGCAACACCTTTACAGATGGAGATACAAAGGGATGTACAGCTTACTGCAAAAAATATCTTATGGTCTGCATTGGAACAGGATGAGACTGCAACTAAAGAAAAAATAGATGAAGCAGCAGCAGCATGTGATGAAGTTACAAATAAAATAAATACACTTAGATCTACATTAGACAATGATACTTTATTAAATGAATTAGACAGTGCATGGCAGGAATTGAAACAGGTACAGGAACAGGAACAGCAGCTTTGTACAAACAATGAAACTGAAAAGGCACTTGAACTTTTTAATGGTGATTATACTACACTTACAAAGAATCTTCAAAGTGTTTTAGAAAAAGTTGCAGATAATGCAGACTCAAATGCAAAAACAGCATACAGTAGTTCACAGGTTACAACTGTTGTAGTATATGTATTGATGATAATTATCTCAGCTATCGCAATAATAGCAGGAATGGTATTGACACGCAAGTTAGGAGAGCTTCTTACATTGCCTATAAATGAATTGAAGGCAGCAGCAGTTAAGATTTCAGAAGGTGACTTTAATTCAACTATCGAATATGAATCTCCTGATGAACTTGGTGATCTTGCAATCACATTCCGTGAGACTTGTGTTGTATTAAAGAAAATTATTAGCGATCTTGCAGGTGTTACAAGAGAACTTGTTAAAAATAATTATACAGTACAGTCTGGAAATCTTGAACTTTATGTTGGAGAGTTCAGACCTGTTATTGATGACCTTATGAGCATGATAGGTGGTCAGAGTGAAACAATGAAGAGCATCAAAGAAGCAGCAGACCAGGTATCAACTGGAGCAGGTCAGATGGCAGAAAGTTCACAGTCATTAGCAGAGGGAGCAACAGAGCAGGCAGGAGCAGTAGAGGAATTAACAGCAACAATCGATGGTGTTACATCAGTTGCTGCAACAAATGCAGATACAGCATTAGCTTCATATGAAAACTCAGATTTGTACCGCAGACAGGCAGAGACAAGCAGACAGCAGATGGAAGCTTTATCACAGTCTATGGAGCAGATTAAATATGCATCACTTCAGATTGAAAATATCATTGGTGAGATAGAAGATATCGCATCACAGACAAACCTGTTGTCATTAAATGCAACAATCGAGGCTGCAAGAGCAGGAGAAGCAGGAAAGGGATTTGCGGTAGTCGAAGACCAGATAAGCAAACTTGCAACAGAAAGTGCAGAATCAGCAGCAAGAACAAGAGAACTTATCATGAAATGTACAGAAGAAGTTGATAATGGAAACCGTCTTACAAGTGAAACATCAAGTGGATTGGCAGATGTTATCAATGGTATTGATGTTTTAGCTAAATCTGTTAAGGAATCAAGTGATAACTTCAGAACAAATGCAGATACTTTGAAAGAGGTATTGCTTGGAATAGAGCAGATAAGCGGAGTTACACAGAATAACTCAGCCGTAGCAGAAGAATCTTCAGCAGTAAGCGAAGAATTGTCAGCACAGTCAGTATCACTTGACCAGATTATCGGCAGGTATAAGTTACTGTAGGAAGATAGGAACAATAAATGCACATTTGGAAAGGTGTGTTTGGTTGTTTAGGATTTGTAAAAGGGAAATGATGAATTGAAAAAGCGATAGAGTAAAATTAGAAGACCGCGGGCTTACTAAAATAAATAGTGAGTTTGCGGTCTTTTGTTATTGATGACAGCAAGCACGATATATCAGCAAAATCCAGTTGATTTCATAACAATCGTTGTTTATAATAATGTCAAGGCATGGAACCTTTTGTGAAAATAATAAGGTACAATGCATAACACAAGAGGAGGAAATGTCAACTTTGAATACAGAAATAAGAAATGCGATTGCTGCAGCAGATGATAAAACACAGTATGATACTTATGCAAAGAGACTGCTTGCACAAAAAAGTATATTAGCAAATATATTAGTAAAAACGGTTGCTGAGTTTAAGAATATGAATCCGAGTGAGGTGGTAAACTATATTGAAGGTGAGCCGAAAATTGGGATTGTGCCGATTGAACCAGGATTAACAAATGCAGAAAAAACAGATGAATCAGGACAGAGAATAATAGGGTTTAACACAGAAAATGCTGAAATCAATGAGGGCATGATAAGGTTTGATATTGTATTTTATGTTAGAATACCATCATCAGATAATGAAGATAACAGATTAATAAAAATCATAGTAAATATAGAATGTCAAAAAGATGAACCAACTGCATATAGCATATTAAACAGGGCAATCTTTTATGTGAGCAGACTCATATCATCGCAAAAAGAAAGAGATTTTGTAAATTCAAACTATGATGACATAGAGCAGGTATTCAGCATATGGGTTTGTATGAATATGAGCAATAACAGTATGGCACATATTCATCTTACAAAAGATGAAATACTAGAATCTTATGAATGGAAAGGAAACCTTGATTTGCTAAATATTGTAATGATAGGAATAACAAATGAACTTCCGGAAAAAGATGAGAAATATGAACTGCATCGTTTGATTTGTACATTGTTGTCAAATGAACTGAATGAAAATGAGAAGTTTGAGATTCTTGAGAAAGAATATAATATTCCGGTCAATACAGAATTGAGAGAGGATGTGAGTGTTATGTGTAATTTGAGTTTAGGAATAGAGGAAAGAGCTGAGGCAAGAGGCGAGGATAGAAAAAGTGAAAGAGTTGCTATAAATATGTATAAAAAGGGATATACGATAGAGCAGATATCAGAAATCATAGAGTTGAGTAAAGAGGAAGTAAAGAATATTATAGAAGATAAAGAGTCTGTGTTGGTGTAAGTATCCCTGTGGTGTTCAAATACTGCACACACAGCCATTACTTAAAATGAATTAAATACAGTGATTATATGATTAATACCGCAGAATTGCTAAAATTAGTGAGCCTGCGGTATTTTTAATGATATTTATATAGATTTATTACTTTACGGGTTCATTACTTCTTTATGTTATAATCAAAATATAAATTTTTATGCTGCTATAAAAAATAAGCACAAGTATATGATAGATAACACAGAACAGGAGATTGCTATGGCGAATATTTTGGTTGTTGAGGATGACATACATATAAATGAACTTATAAAAATGAATTTAACTCTTGTTGGACACACCGTTATTCAATGTTTTTCGGGGGCGGAGATTGATGAGGTCATGGAACAACACAATATAATAAACAATAAAAATAACTTGCCAATTGACCTTATTATTTTGGATGTTATGCTGCCCGGACGCTCAGGATTATATTGTTAAGCCATTTGAGATGCTCGAACTTATTGCAAGGATAGATGTTGTCCTAGGGAGAAGTCACAAGGGCGAGCGGACATTTAAGTTAAAAGATGTAACTGTGGACTTGGATAAAAGAACGGTTAAAAAAGCGGGTGAGGAAGTGGCACTTGCACACAGGGAATTTTGCCTGCTGGAAACGCTTATTCATAATAAAAATATTGCACTTTCCAGAGAGAAACTTTTGGAACTGGCTTGGGGGTATGACTATGAGGGTGAGACTAAAACGGTAGATGTTCATATACAAAAACTGAGAAAAAAGCTCGGATGGGAAAATGAGATAAAGACGGTTATCAAGGTTGGATACAGACTGGAGGTTTGAGCTTGAAAAAATTCTTATATTTTGTTTTGAAAATTCGTAGTAAAGTGTCTGCGGTGGAATTATGGAAAAAGATATATATTATTTGTATGATTATATCTATAGTGTTTTTGTATGGAGTGGTATATCTGGTGTTTCACACAGTATATCAGAGGGATATAGCTGAGCAGCAAAAGCAGGCATTAGCAGAATTTAAGGTAATGGAATCCGGTGTAAAAAGAAATATGGAGTTTTTATCAAATGAAAACCGTTTTGAAGAAAAACAATTGAAGCGTATTATACGAATGTTTGAACAATATTATGACAGACAACATGCTTACATAAAATTTTGGTCTGATAAAGATGGGATTTATCCTGACAATGTAGGAAAATTGCAGGAAAAAAATTTTAAATCTGATTATAAATATCTGGTAGAGATTTATTCAATAAAAAAAGTAACAACTGCAAAAGTGACGGGACAATTTGTTTATAATCATAAGACATATAGTATCTGGTATGAAAAATCTTTGTCAGATTTTGATAAAACATGGAATACTCTTAAAAAAAGATTTATCTATATAAGTATTTTGACTTCATTTATTATGACAATTTTATTATGGATTGTGCTGCAAAGATTGTTCAAGCCGATAAGGATATTGACAGAAGCGGTTTCTGATATGCAGTCGGGAGATTATAGCAGGCGTGTAAAAGTATATGGGAATGATGATATAGCTATGCTTGGTTATAAATTTAATGATATGGCTAAAATGAGGAATACCGAAATAGAAAAAAATAGTTTTAAGACTGACGAGCTTATACAAATATTAAAAAACAAAAAATATAAAAAACAGGAGGAAAAAAATATTGTATTGATATTTAACAAAGCCGCTGATGAAATATATGGAAATATGATTTTGCTTGAAAGTCTGATGGTTAATATGATACAAAACGCAGTTTATGCAAGCAATAAAGCTGGAAAAATATATATAAATATTTTTGTGGAAAAAAATTTTACTATGGAAAGTTCCAAACAAAATAATAGTCATAAACAGATTATGCTTTCAGATAGTAATTTAGGTTGTAATGATAATAATAACAGAGCAGATTTTATTAAGATAACAGTAAAAGATTTTGGCTGTGGTATAAAAAAGGATGATATAAAACACATAACGGAGGCCTTTTATTGTGTTGATAAGGCGAGGGAAAGAAGTGAAGGTCGTACCGGAATTGGCTTGTTTTTGTGTAAGCAGATTGTAGATATTCATAACGGAAGTATGTCTGTTATATCAGAAATTGACAGAGGAACGGAATTTACTATTTCATTACCTTTTCATACCTGAGATGTAACTTTTGATGATTATCATATGTTTACAAGATGAAAAACATTTAAGGGGGAAAGGCTTATGTGGAATAAAAAAATGATTAAAAATGCTGGTATGGTTGCCGTGATTTTGGTGTGTATATTAATTGCGACTGGTATATTGGGTTATGGCATTAAAAAAAATGAAAGTAAGACATATTCTCTTACAGAAAAAAATATGCAGAAAAATGATGTGACCGAAAATAAAAAAACTGACAGTAAAAATACTCAACCAAAACAGAAGAATCAAAAACAAGTTGACATAGAAGGAGGAATTACTTTTGAAGAGGCAAAAAAATAGCTTTAGATTATCATATAAAACATGGGGGCTAAAGATGATTTTGAGTGGAATGATAAAGCAAATGGAATAAATTATAGAGATTATTCAGATCCATCCACACGATATTATTATATTGATATGAAACTTCACAATTCTGATAAACTTAATAATTATGAAGTGTATGAAATAGAACCATCTATTGGAAAAATAATTGGTTACGGTAGAGATAATTTTAAGAGCGGTGTGACGAAAGAAGAAAAGATTAGTGAAAAAGTTATATGCGATGATGCGAATAAACTGGGATATGCACCTAAAAGCTGGAATAATATTGAAAAGATATATAGAGACAATGAGGGAAGTAATCTCAGTTGGAAAAATATGAGTAAAGAACATAAAAAAATTCTGAAACAGGCATATCATAAACAGTATAAAGCTGTGATAAACAATATGCTAACATCTTACAATTTATGTAAGGATAATGAATATAAAGTTTTGGGTGCGGCAGTAGACAGTGAGATAGGCACATATTACAATAATAGTGATGGAAATCGTGTATTTTGCAGATGTGGAATTTTATTTAATTTAAGGCTTAAAAATGGTGAAGAATTATTTGTATGGTTTGATCAGGTGACGAAAGAGTTAATTAATTATATATTATATTATTGAAACCATATGTTCACTAGAATATAATGTTAAATATATTATAATATAAATAATACTTTTTGAGCAGTAAAAAATACATTTGGGGAGTATTAGGATTTTAAAACGCATATATGGATATTGATAGCCTTATCAAAACAGAAAAAACGGCATGGTAGCTATGATAAAGTTGTGAATAGTAATTAAATAGTTTATTTATCATGAAAGGAAAAACATTGAAAAAAGAAACAGTATATTACCATCTTCCGGGATTATTTGAATTTTACGAGTTATACCGCAGATTTCTAAATTTATTCCGCAAACACAGGGAATATTTTTACGACTGGTGCGAGATTGGTTCTATATACGGTGCTCCGGCAGATTGTATATGGGGTGGTGGTCGTACCGGATTTGGCGAATATGATGCACAGGAAGTTATTGCATTAATGCAGGAATACGAGATATCGGCAAGACTGACTTTTAGCAATTCATTGCTTAGAGAAGAGCATCTCCATGACAAAAAATGTAACGAATTGTGTGCTTTATTTGAGAGTGTTAAACATAGCAAAAACGGTGTGATAGTTCATTCAGATTTATTATTAAATTATCTGAAAGACAAATATCCTGATTTATATTTTGTTTCTTCAACAACAAAAGTCCTGACAGATTTTGATGACTTTTTAAATGAAGTAAATAGAGAAGATTTTAGTTATGTAGTGCCTGATTTTCGTTTAAATAAATCATTTGACAGATTAAGTTCAATGTCTCAGATGCAGAAAGATAAAGTTGAATTTTTGTGCAATGAATGTTGTTTTGTTGGATGTAAGAATAGAAAATACTGTTATGAAACGGTAAGCCGTAAAAATCTTGGGGAAAACTGTCTGGAACATTATTGTACTGCACCTGACTCGGATAGTGGTTATCTTTTTTCAAAAGCAATGAAAAATCCGACATTTATTGGAACAGACGATATAAAAAATATTTATCTTCCTATGGGATTTACAAATTTTAAGATTGAAGGCCGTGGACTTGGAAGTGCAATTGTTCTAGAATTTCTTCTTTATTATATGACAAAGCCGGAGTATCAGATTAATGTGAGAGAGGAGATATATCTTGATAATATGCTTGACTTGTTTTAAAGAAAAAAGAAACAGGACGCTTTCAGATTGAAAGCGTCCTTTCATTATGTGTATATAAATATTCATTCGTCTGTATAACCGTATACTTTTGATGAAGTGCAAACATGATATACGCATCTCTTTTAACTCTTGGATAGAGTGAACCTACATTTCCGTAATAAAGTAAATGATTTGTTTCATCGACCGTTAATGGAAAGCCAAATGCAAGTTTGAGCAGGATGTCCCTGCTGGGATGTTTTTTTCCCTGAAATATCTGGTAACCGTATGTTGTGTCAAGCTGTGCCTGTGTAATCACCGTCATTTTTGAGGTGTTATGTATTTCAAGCATGCGTTTTAAATATTCTGCTAAAGTAACCTCGTCGAGAGAGTCTTTTTTATCTTCTGACCAGCTTTCAAGTGTGTCAGAATTTGTGATTTCATTTTTTAATTCTTCAGTTGATTGTTTCATTGTATTTCTCTTTTCTTTAGTTTTGAGTATAAAAGGTAAAATTTGAGTATTCAAAATCGTCTTTTATATTTGCTACTTTATTATGGTATAGATGCACAGTGACATCTGAACCGTTACAAAATTTCTTAAAGAATGATTTTTTAAATGTTATGTATGTGTTTGTAGGGTCAATGCTGTAATATTTAGTGCTTAAAGTAATGTCTAAATCCGGAATTGTAATTTTGGTGATTGTCCGTCCATATGCATTGGCAAATGCAAATGTCTGGGCTGCTGGGTTTTCAGGCTGGTATTCAAAACATCCGGGTGATATACCAAACTGGTTAAATGGTGCTGTGACCATATTCAGATTTTCTATAATCTTTACTTTAGCAGTTATAAATGCATTATCACAATCGAGAATGAGTTTATAAGTGTTGTTAAGCTCTAACACAGATAAAAATTTATCTGATATTTTTACTATTTGGCTATGGACAAGTGACCAGTATTTTGCAGGAACAGCATAGGTATTTTCGGTGGTGGTATCTTCAATATAAACTTTTTGTACTTTATATTTGTTTAATACATCTGAGCCTACATTTAAAGGTGTTAATGAAGGTTTATTTCTCAAATAAAAGAATACAAACATTATTGAACTTCCTGTTTCATTGTTATAGGAATCAAGATAGTAGCCAATCTTTCCTGTAAGATCAACAGTTACAGGTGAGGAGAGTTCAGGCGTTGTTGTTTTATTTGGGGCAGGTGTGTTTGTATTAGTTTTATTATTGTTACTCTGTGCAGTTTTTTTATTAGCTGTAGTTTTTTTGTTTTTTACAGTATTTTTATCTGTTGTAGTCTTTTTGCCTTGAATAGTATTTTTATCTGCTGTTGTCTTTTTAATATTTTCGTTTGTTTTATTAATGCTGATAGATTTATTATTGTTTACCTTTTTGGCATATTTTGTGCTTTTATCTGCATCAGACTTTTTGCTTTTTGATGAATTTTTTGTTTTATCATCAGGTGATTTCGTAGTTTTTTTAGTTATTTTGCCAGAGTTTTGTTCATCTGCTATGCTTTTTGTATTATTTTTATCAGCTCTATCAGGTGAAGTGGATACAGGCATAGCTGTGTCAGATATATCTGTTGGGGTTTCTGGCTGATAAGATGCATCATTTAAAGCGGATTCCGAAGTCGGTGCATTTGTGGTTATATGTTCTGCACTGATAGCCTTATTTCTGTGATTTGTAAATATAGCAAAACCTATTGCGAGACAAAATAGTGCAAGTGCTGTAATTGCACTGGCTATAAACAGTTTTTTGGGATATTTATTATAATTGTTTAACTCATGCTGCAATTCATCTATATTCTGATATCTTGCAGAAGGGTTGAACATGGTACATTTTTGAATTATATGAATCAGCTTTTTTGAGAGCGTATTCGTTGAATTATACAATTCATCTGCATCGAAAGTTTTTTTGGCAGAGACTTTTGGAAGCTGTTTGCCAGAAAATAATTCGTACATAACAGCGCCTAAGGAATAAATATCGCTTCTTTCATCTGTCTGCGAGTAGCCATAATGTTCAGGAGAGGCAAATGCTGCAGTTCCTAGATGGCAGGTATCAGTATCAGCGTTTTCTTTGTATTTTCTGGCAGCATCAAAGTCTATTATCTTAACAATACCGTCTGAAGATACAATGATATTTGAGGGCTTTAAATCCTTGTGTATAATAGGAGGATTTTGGCTGTGAATTATCTTGAGACCATCACAGACATGTGAGATGAGCTGGATAATTTCTGCTTCTGACAATTGTTTTTCATTGATATAATTATCAAGCGTAAGTCCGGATATATATTCTTCCACGACCGTTGTGATATCGCCAGTTGTTTCATACGATAAAATGTGCGGAATATGTATATCATTTATGGAAGCAATAGATTCCAAAACATCTGTATTTGCATGGGAGAGTTCTTTTACGACAACTAATGTATCAGAATTTTTTATATTTGCCAGCCATACTTTATTGTAATCTTTTTCTGATATAAGTGATATTTTTTCATACATTATCATAGCGTCCCCTCCTAGACAAAATCTATATATAGTATAGCAGATGTATGTTTAAATTGGAATTAGAAAAAAGGCATAAAATGGTGTGTATTATGCTGACAGCATAAGACTTTTTGGGAAAAAACATATACACTAATATATAAACATGAAAAATAAAAATAAGGAGGAAAAAGATTATGAAGCATAAATGTGGTTATTGTGGAGGTACAGGTATTGTCGAGTGTGATTGTACCGGAGGATGTGGCAAAAAATATGCAGATGAGGACTGTCCCATGTGTTTAGGAAAAGGGGTTCATATCTGCCCTGAATGTAATGGAACAGGAAAAGCAGAAGATGATGAATAAGGAGGATTATAAAAATGGGATTTTGGAATAGTGCACGCAATTTTTTAGAGAGTGCGAATGACTTTATTGAAGAGCGCAACGAAGAATTTGAAGAAGAAGTGAAAACTAGACAGCGTGAAGCTATGGATAAAGTAAATGAAATGGAGGCAAGAGGTTATCAGTGGGGAGATAAACAGGAAATGGTTGATAACTTCAAAGAGAAAGCACATAAAAATGGTATTTATTAAAGGAATTTAATATTTTTGTTAATTATCATATATTAGAGTAAGTTACTTAAATTACAAAAAGGCTATTGTTTTACTGATTATTAGTAAATTTAATAGTCTTTTTTTTATACAATATTTGAAGTGGGCATCAAATAATGTTAAACTTTACCTAAATGATTTTGCGAAAAATAATACAAATCAGGAAAGGCGGTCGTATTATGAAGGAATATAGTGTAGGAATTATAGGAACAGGCGGTATAGCACATACAATGGCACGCACACTTGCTGGAATGAATGGTGTCAGGTGTGGCGCAGCGGCGTCAAGAACTTTGGAAAAGGCTCAGAAATTTGCGGATGAATTTGGAATTGAAAAAGCATATGGTTCGTATGAGGAGCTTGCAGCGGATGATTCAATAGATCTGATATATATAGCAACACCACATTCAGAACATTTGGCAAATGCGAGATTGTGTATCAGTCATCACAAACCTGTTTTAGTGGAAAAGGCATTTACTGCAAATGCAGGGCAGGCGGAAGAACTTTTTTCTTATGCAAAAAAGGAAAATGTCTTTGTGACAGAGGCAATATGGGTGCGTTATATGCCGTTTTTAAATAAGATAAAAGAGGTGCTTGCAAGTGGTGTGATAGGTACGCCGACTATGCTTACAGCAAATCTTGGATATGATATAGATCAGAACAAGAGATTGACAGATCCAATGTTAGCGGGTGGTGCATTGCTTGATGTTGGTGTATATGCATTGAATTTTGCATCTATGTTGTTTGGCGATGATTATGAAAGAATCTGTTCGGCGTGTACATATCATTCTACAGGAGTGGATGAACAGGATAGTATGACGCTTATTTATCCTGATGGAAAGATGGCTGTCTTAAATGCGTCCATGTTGTCTGTAAGTGACCGCAAGGGTATCATTCATGGAGATAAGGGTTTTATGGTGGTGGAAAATATAAATAATTTTGAGAGCATATCCGTATATAACAAGGCTCGTAAGAGAACTGCCTATTATGAGAGGGAAAAACAAATTACGGGATATGAGTATGAAGTGCAGTCTGCACTTGATGCAATTGCAGACGGAAAACTTGAGTGCAGTGAGATGCCACATGATGAAACTATGCGTATGATGAAGTTGATGGATAAATTAAGACAACAGTGGAATGTAAAATATCCGTTTGAGTAAAATGTGAGAGCAGATTTATATTTTTTATTTATTCACATCTAAAAACAATATCTGCAAAATAAATGATTAGTTAAATATCATATGGATAAGGGGATTGGAGTTATATGAAAAATTTAAGTAAGAAACAGTATATTACAACACTTATAGTGTGTTTTCTGGCGATAACAATTTTATCTTTTTGTACGATTCAGGCATTTTACAAGAAGGCTGTCAGTGATACGCTTTCTGTCGGGGAGAGTGCACTTAAACAACAGATGGAGCAGATGGATTCATATCTGTCAAGAGGAATGGATGCGGTTGAGCTTACTGCTATTACTGTAGAATACATGCTTCGTGAAAATTACAGTAGTGATGATATTTTAAATTTTCTTACAGAGGAATCAAAGTATTATAAGAGAGATGTGGATAAAAGTTTTACTGGTATATATGGACTTTTTGATGGGGAGTACCTTGACGGAATAGGATGGCAGCCTGGAAAGGGTTATGTGCCGCAGGACAGGGAATGGTATAAGGCGGCTGTTGCGGCAGAGGGAGAGCCAACATTTGTTCAGCCGTATCTTGATGCCCAGACCAATACTGTCATGGTTTCGATAAGCCAGCTTTTGGAGGATAAAGAGAGTGTTATATCACTTGATATCGACCTTGGAACACTTCAGGAGGAAACAGAAGCCATAAAACTTAATGGTCATGGGTATGGCTTTGTATGTGACAAAACGGGACTTGTGGTTACACATTCAGATGACAAAAGTATCGGTAAAGACTATTCAAAAGGGGAGATGTCACCTATTTATAATAAAGTGGTATCAGGTGGAGATCAGATTTTTACTTACAAGATGAAAAGTGGTAAGGTAACAGTGTTCTCTGCTCCTATAATGGACGAGTGGTATGCGGTCATGGTGATAAATAATGATAAATTATATCAGAAAGTCAGCAGGCTTATCATATATGATGTTTCGTTAAGCATTGTGCTTTATATAGTGATAGTTATTTTTTGCACAATGTCAAGACGCATCACTATGCGTACATTAAATGAACTTGATGAGACAAATAATGAGCTTATTGAAATAAACGACAGCGTAATGCAGGCACTTGCAAAAACAATAGATGCAAAGGATAAATATACAAAAGGTCATTCTGTCAGAGTGGCAAATTACAGCAGGGAACTTGCGGCGCGTATGGGAAAATCAAAAAAGGAGCAGGATGAAATATATCAGGTAGCACTTCTTCATGATATGGGAAAGATAAGAATACCTGATGCCATAATAAATAAACCGGGAAAACTTACTGAACAGGAATTTTCAATGATAAAACTTCATCCTGTAACGGGTTACCATATTTTGAAAGGAATACGAAGATTTAAAGATCTTGGTATAGGTGCAAAATATCACCATGAACATTATGACGGGACAGGTTATCCAAGTGGGCTGAAAGGTGAAAATATACCTGAGATAGCAAGGATAATCGCGGTTGCAGACAGTTATGACGCAATGGCATCAAACAGAAGTTATAGAAATGCTCTGCCGCAGGAGGTTGTTCGTGGAGAGATTGAAAAAGGAAAAGGCACACAGTTTGATCCTGCTATAGCAGATGTAATGCTTCAGATGATAGACGAAGATAAAAATTATGATATGAAGCAGACCGATGAATTAAAGCGCAGGATACTTGTTGTTGACGATCAGAAAATGAATCTTATGCTTGTAAAGGGAATCTGCAAGGATGAGCCTATGTATGAAATATTTACATTAACATCCGGACAGGAGGCAATAGATTTTATAAAAGATAATGAAGTTGATCTTTTATTGCTCGATATAGAAATGCCGGAGATGGATGGTTTTGAAACATTGTCAAAGATTCGCGAGTTTTCGGATATTAAGGTTGCTTTTATAACGGCTACGAGAGATTATGATACGATTGAAAAGGCAAGAGGACTTGGAGTGGAGGATTATATCACTAAACCTTTCTTACCGGCTGTATTTTTGGAGACGATCCATGGTATAATTGACTAAGAAGCTTTTTAGAAAGCATAGTTTTATGAGAGGAGATACAGACAATGAAAGTATTAATGATCAATGGAAGCCCAAGAGTAAATGGAAATACATCTATTGCACTTGGTGAGATGAAAAAAGTATTTGAGGCAGAAGGTGTTGAGGCTGAGATAGTGCAGGTTGGCAATAAGGATGTACGAGGCTGTATTGCCTGTCGACGCTGCGCAGAGCTTGGAAAATGTGTTTTTGATGATGTGGTAAATGAGCTGGCACCTAAATTCGAGGAGGCTGACGGTCTTGTAATAGCAAGTCCGGTTTACTATGCATCTGCTAATGCAACGCTGATAGCAACTCTTGACAGACTATTTTTCAGCACACATTTTGATAAAAGCATGAAGGTCGGAGCAAGTGTAGTATGTGCAAGACGCGGTGGATGTTCAGCTACATTTGATGAGCTTAATAAGTATTTTACCATAACAAATATGCCTATTGCATCAAGCCAGTATTGGAATTCTATACATGGACGTGAGCAGGGAGAGGCAAATGAGGATGAGGAAGGTAAGCAGACTATGCGTGTGCTTGCAAGAAACATGACATTTCTTATGAAGAGCATTGCGCTCGGCAAGGAGAAATTTGGACTTCCGGAAACAGAAGAACATGCATGGACACACTTTATCAGATAATAAGATATTGACATTGTCTGGCAGCAGAACAGATAGCAGATACCCGCTTGAAAGAAAGCGGTTGAAATCTGTCGGTTTTAGATGATGTGAGTTTGCACAATGATAATATGCGAAAATGGCAGTTTATATAGAAGAAAATGAAATCGACAGTTTTTTTTGCATATGGTATAATATTTTGTATTGGAAAAGTAAAGTGCAGCATCATTGGCACTATTCTGAAAATTATGGGATTCCAAGTGAAAGTTATCACTCTTTTACTTTATAGGGAAATGCTTGTATAGTAGTGTGATATATAAATACTTAGGAAAAAGAATGGTTCAGATGTATAAACTGGACTGTTCTTTTTTTGTGAAATAGAAAATAGGGAGATCGGATGAGAAAAGAGGAAGGAGGTAGAGCACATGAAGGGCATAAAAATATATGAGGAAATGGATTATTTAAGTGACTTTAGCGGATTTGGAGAGGAGACCTTATCGACCGTCCAAAAAGCGGTTTCAAAAAATAATGCTGTAGGTGCGATCGTCGGAAGATATGATGAAAAGCTGACTATTTTATCGGTAAGCAGATATATGCTTGATAATCTTGGCTATGATTATGATGAGTTTATGAGCTTTACAAAAGGTTCATTACGGAAGAAGAGGACAGCTGCCAATTGTTGCAATGACAGCCAATGCTTTTGCGGAAGATGTGCAGATGGCGAAGAACACAGGAATGAATTCGCATATAGCAAAGCCTTTGGATTTTAATAAACTTAATAGGATACTGCGGGCGTATCTAAATTAGTAAAAGAAGGGGTAGAGGGATATATGAAAATTATAGCAGCGGATGATGAAGTAATAGCACTGGAAGAGCTGGAAGAAGCAATAAAAGAGGCGGTCAAAGAAACAAAATATGAGGAAGCGGAGCTTTCATGCTTTCGTAATCCAGAGAAGTTGTTAGAATATGCCAGTGAACATGCATATGATGTAGTATTTCTTGATGTAGAAATGGGAGCAATCAGTGGGATTGATGTGGCAAAGCAGCTAAAGATATGGAATCCAAAGGTTAATATTGTGTTTGTAACGGCGTATAGCAAATATATGGCAGAAGCTTTTAAAATGCATGTCAGCGGTTATATAGAAAAACCTGTCACAGCAAAAGTAGTTCGCGAGGAGTTGGATGAACTAAGGATTCCAGTGCTGCCTTCAAAAAAGAATATATTGCATGCAAGATGTTTCGGCACATTTGATGTATTTGTAAATGGAAAAAGTCTTAGCTTTGATAGAAGCAAGACAAAAGAAATGTTAGCATATTTGATTGATCGTAGAGGAAATGCTGTAACATCCGGTGAGCTTCGTGCTGTATTATGGGAAGATGCGGAGTCAGATTCTAGTAAAGCATCTTATCTTCAGAAATTGAAAAAAGATCTTAATAAAACATTGAAGGCGCAGGGGTTAGAGGATATTTTTATGACTTCCTGGAACAAATATGCCATTGATGACCAGAAGATTTCTTGTGACTATTATGATTATCTGGATGATAAGCCGGAGGGAGTTCGTGCCTATAACGGTGAATATATGGCGCAGTATAGCTGGGGAGAGGTTCGGAATGTAATTCTAAGAGACAGGGAAAATTGAAGGAATTATCTTGAGTTAGTATGATTTGTCCCAAATTTGTCCTATTTGATTTGCTATAATGATAAAAAATGTTAGTAGTATGTCATGAAGAGAACAAAAGAAAGGACGGATGTGGATAATGAAGCGATTGAAGACAATTCACAGAAGAATATTTGCCGGAATTCTGGCAGTAGCGATGGTGGTGACATCGGTATCTGTGCCGGGAGCGGCAAAGAAAGCAAAGGCAGCAGAAGAGGAAGAGGTTCTGACATTTGGAAAATATGATAGCGCATCACAGACATTTAAGGATGCGACTGGAAGCAGTGATGACAACGTGAAGTATAAGAGTATTGTAATCTCGTATACATTAAGCAAATTAGATGAAAGTGAGAACATTGAGCTTCCTACGGTAAGTGGATACACTTATAATGAAGGTATCAGTGGCGACTATTCTAAAATTATCAATGTAGACAATACAGATGGTAAGACGGCAAAGGAGATTGCCGAGGAATATATCAGACAGGTTAGATTTAATGGTGGCGAAGCAGGACAGAGTGTGAATGTATCGTTAAGTACAGACGTGATTAAGTATAAGACATTTTACTGGGGTGGAAATGGACATTACTATCAGTATGTTCCGTTTGAGAAGTCAGGAAGTGAGCAAAATACCTGGAATGCTTCCTATGATAATGCCAAAAAAATGACATATTCTGGTCGAAAGGGATATCTGGCGACGGTAACGAGCAAGGAAGAGGATTTGTTTATAAAAGAGGCATCTGCAGCAATCGGATGGCTTGGTGGAACCAGATTATAGGCACAAAGTGATGTTGAGTTAAAGGATTCTAATGTAACATTTGAACAGGCATTTGGGGAAAGTGTATCCGGTGGGACAACATGGTACTGGGCATGTGGACCGGAGGCAGGAACCACTTTTTATGACACCGAGTCGGTAGATGCAGATACATATGCGACTAAGGATCAGGAGAATACAAAAAAAGGATATTATTTTAACTGGGAACGTGGTGGTGGAAGCCGATATGGTTATGAACCAAACAATCCAGATACAAACAATCCAGATAGTGGTAGCAGTTTGGGAGAAACAGTATTGGCAACGCTTCTTTTGGGAGATGGTAGTTATGGAGCTAGTACACCGGATGTTAAAAACTATTCCTGGAATAATTTGAGCTATAATAGTACTAATATTTTGGGAAGTTGGGATGCAAAGGGATTTTTTGTAGAATATGGCGATCAGTTGAATGGTGATAGTTCTGATTCTTCTACATCATCTTCTGCAAGCTCAGCATCTGCAACAGCCGGGATTGCCGGAACATTTCCACAGTGGTTAAGGGATGCGGGTGTCGAGGAAAAGGATGTGACATACTCTGGAAGAGAGAACAAGCTCGTATTTAATAAAGATGTTACACTGACAGATAGTATTGCATTGCCTGCAGGAAGAAAAGAACTGACGATTGACCTGAATGGGAATACAATAACCGGTTCTTCTGGTAAGCCTGTTATCAAGGCAAGCAGCGATACAAAGAAATTACAGATTGAAAATAAGAACGGAAATGGTTCTATCGTAGGCTGTGATGGTGATGAAACAAGTAAAAATGGTGCTACTGCAATTGATATGTCAGCTACCAGTGGTGCTACATTAAATATCGAAGGTAATGTCAGCATCAGCGGAGGAAATGGTGCTGATAATAAAGAAGAGAATGGAACAGGTGGTAATGGCGGCGATGCGATTACCGGCGGCACAAATTTGAAGGTTAATATTTCCGGTGCTACAAGTCCGGCGAAGATTACCGGAGGAAATGGTGGTAACGCATTGGGTGATAACGGAACCGGAGGAAATGGTGGTGCCGGAATCAGTGGAAGCAATACTACCATTATAGTTGGTGAAAGTGCAAGTAAGTTGACAAATATCATCGGAGGAAACGGTGGTGATGCGTTAATCGCTGGCGGAACCGGAGGAAATGGCGGTAACGGTGTTCAGGGAACGAGTGTTACGGTAAATACAAATAGTTCTGTCAAAGCAGGAAATGGTGGTAATGGTATAACAGCTGCTGGACAGGGTGGAAACAGTATTGTGAATCCGGATGGAACTCCACAGTCAGATTCTAAGCCTGGAGAGAATGGTAAGGCTCATACACATCAGTGGGTATATTCTGTAGATCCTTCTGCGGAGAACATAATTCTTGCAACTTGTGATGCTTCAGATTATGAATGTTCTTATCATGATAAGAAAAATGCAGAAAAGCTTGTTTTAGAGGCAGTGGATATGGAATATTCCGGAGTTGTTTATGATAAAGCGAAAACGAAAACCAGCATTGGATTTCCTTCGGCTAATCCAACTCAGGAAATTACTTACTATAAAGCAAAAGAAAAAGGAAGCACAGAACTTGATGGCACAGCACTTGCTTCTGCTCCGACAAATGCCGGAGATTATGTAGCGGTATGTACGGTTACAAAAGATGGTGCGTCAGGATCTGGTGTACAAGCAAAAGCAGCATTTAGAATATCAAAGATTAAGCAGAATGCAACCATTAGTATGTCTGATTATACATATAATGGTGTAGTGGCTGAGCCGACGATTTCCGGAGTAAAAGAGATTACTGGAAATGATGGAATTGAGTGGTATTATACAACAGAGAATGTAGCTGAAAACGGTAAAAAGTGGGAAAATATCGATAAAGATACCTTAGATGCAGATACATATTATATGTATGCAGTAATTCCAGAGACAACGAATTATGCAAAGACAGTGACGGATACGGTGTCATTTAAGGTAAGCGGTTCAGATATGACAGGAATTACAGCACCGGATGTTGAAAAAACATATGATGGTAACAAATATGGTATTTCAGTATCAGGAACACCAGATGGGGCTACGATTAAATACGGAACAGAGAATGGAGTTTATAATCTGTCAGAAAGTCCTTCTTACAAGGATGTAAAGATGTCAGGTGATCAGATTGATACATATACAATTTATTACGAAGTAAAGGCAAGAGGATATAACCCATATCAGGGTCATGCAACAGTTAAGATCCAGCCAAAAGAAATCACCGGAATTGAGTGGGATGAAGATACTCTGACTTTGACATATAATGGTACAGAGCAGGCGCCTACGGCGAAAGTAAAGGGGCTGATTGACGGAGATACATGTACTGTTGTTGTGGGTGGCACACAGAAAAATGCAAATACAACAGATGCTAAGTATACAGCTACGGCAATAGGACTGGGCAATGCAAATTACAAACTTCCGGATACATTACAGGCAACAGTAGAGTATACGATTACTCCAGCTGCACTGACAACCGGTATCAAGATCACTGTAGCAGATACATGTATAAAGTATACAGGAGCAGATGTTACACAGACTATTGCTAAGGTTACGCTGAACGGAAAAGACTTAGTGCTTGGAACAGACTATGAAATTGATACAGATAACAGCGTGCTTACTGCGAAGGATATTGGAAAATATACGATTGCGATCAAAGGTAAGGGAAATTATAAAGGTTCTGCAACAGCCATATGGTATATTACAGACGAGGATGGACATATCTGGCCATCTGAGTGGACAATCATAAATGAAGCAACAGCATCTAAAGAAGGCAAGAAGGAAATGACATGTCTTATAGACGGATGTAGTTATAAGAGAATTGAGAGTATTCCAAAGACTGGCTCAGAAGATGCAGGAATTACAAGTCTGTATAAGTATGCAGAAATAGAAGACAGGGCATCTATTAGCGAGGCAGTGGTAGGAAATACAAAGAAGGAATTACTGTCAGATGAAAAGATGTTTACATCAAGCGAGAAAGATGATATTGAAGCAGGTAGAAATGATGCAAGAGTATGGTTATATATTGCTAATACAGATGTGACTGGTCTTTCGCCTGACGATAAGGCAAAGATGCAGGCTGAAGCCGAAAAGATAGTAGGTCAGAATGCAACACTTTTCTACTTTGATGCAGATCTGTATAAAAAGGTTGGCAATAGTCAGAAAGTTCAGATTCATGAGACGGGAATTAATGTTAAAGTAAGTATTCGCATTCCAGATGAACTGTTGAATCACAATACTTCCATGGTTCGTGAATATAAGATTATTCGTTCGCATGACGGTAGTACATCTTCAACTATATCGCCATCTCCAAGTCCAGGTGTAAGTGTAGATGTGTTGAGTGGAACATTTACAGAGAGTACAGGAATGTTTACTTTTGAGACAGATCGTTTTTCAACATATGCGATTGCTTATAAGGATACTGTAAAGAGTAATCCATCGACACCGTCTTATCCAGTTGTACCGAAGCCAAATCAGAGTGCACAGCCAACAGTAGCACCGACAGCAGAGCCAAGCGTACAGCCGACAGTAGCACCAACAACAGAGCCGAGTGTACAGCCGACAGTAGCACCAACAACAGAGCCAAGTGTACAGCCGACGACAGAACCAACAGCAGAGCCGAGTGTACAGCCGACGACAGAAC
>NZ_JAHLQE010000128.1 GCF_018918235.1 Eubacterium sp. MSJ-13 | reverse complement strand
CCAGTGCAGTAGTGGTTGAAGCAGGAAGCTCCGACTTCTATAAGTCGGGGTAATTCACTAGTGGGTGGTTTATAATATACGATGCAAGACATCATAAAGCAGTATTTCATTATGCATCTGGAAAATGGGAGCTTCGTCTGTTGACAAAAAAAGAGGAAGAAAAACTCATGGAGCTTGATAGAACAAAAGAAGAATACTCTGATTTATGGAAAGTATTTTTTGATAGTATTGCTGTAAAAGAAAGAGAAAATATAAAGTTACAGAATAATAATCTTCCTGTCAAATATAGGAAATATATGACAGAATTCGCAAATTAAGTCAGGTGTGTGTCAATATGCAAATTATATAAATTAAAAACAAATTTTTGTTTTTTATGATATAATTTATGGCTTAAGATAGATAATTCTTGTGAAAATAACTATAAAAAAGAAAAAGATTGTATAAAATGCATAAAAAAAGTTATGAAAATTGTGCAATTTAACAGTACACTTAGCACTGGTATTCTGTTACTATGTAGTTTGTTATAAAACAGCGTATAGTTCAGTGTGTATCACAGCTTGCGTTAAAAAAATAATAGCCCTATGTATATAGGGAGAGGAGGATAATTTAATGAGATTAACAAAGGGAACAAAAAAAGCACTTTCATTAGCTCTTTCAGCAGCATTAGTTGTTACTGGTGCAAGCTTTGAGGCAACAAAAAGTGCAGCAGCAGACAATTCATCAGATGCAACAGCAGCAACTGGCTCAGCAGTAGCAAGTGGCTCAGCAACAAGTGCACCAGCAGTTACAGGCACACCAGAGGTGACAAGTGCACCAGCGATTACAAGTGCGCCGGCAGTAACAGAGACACCAGCTCCAACAGAGGAGCCTACAGCAGCACCTGTAGTAAAGGGTGACATGGACAAATTTACAGTTGGATTTAACTATGTAGGAGATGATACATGGGGAGAGTCAACATGGGGAGACACTACAGTTGATGTGACGGGTGACGGAAATTATTCTATCAGCTACACAGCATCTTCTGACTCAAAAGATTTATATATGTTATTCCTTACAACAGATCTTTACAAGGGTTCATTAAATGCTAACTTTAAACTTAATGCTACATATGTTGCAGTTGGTTCTAAGGAATATAAAGTAAATGTAAAAGGTCCTTGGGGATTCAATGATCAGCAGGATACAAACGCTTACAGATACAATATCGTAAATCCTTTCAACGGTTCATTTGATGACACAGGACTTAGCTGGCAGGATCCTAAGGTTACAGCAGTTGATGGTCTTGGTGTATGCCCTGTTAAAGCTGGAGATATAGTAAAGGTTTACTTCACAGTATCAGGAATGAACAAGAAGAACTCAGCAGCAAATGAACTTCCTGCTGCAGCAGCAACAGTTAAGGCTGCTAAGAAGGCCGTTTCAGTTGCACCAGGCAAATCAACAACAGTTAAATTTACAGCAGGAACAACAGTTAAGGCTACAAGCAGTGATAAAGCCGTTACAGTTAAGGTAAACAACACTAAGAAGACAGCTACGATTACAGCTAAGTCTACAGCAGTTATGGGTAAGACAGCTACAGTAACTCTTAAGACTGCTTCTAAGAAGGCTACAGTTAAAGTAACAGTTGCTAAGACAGCAAATGTTAAGAAGAATAAGACAGCTAAATACTCAGTTGTACTTTCAAAAGTAACTAAGAAAGTAAAAGCTGACAAAGTTAAGGTTTCTGTAAAGAACAACAAGATTGCAAAAGTAACAGTTAATAAGACAGCTAAGGATCAGGTAACATTCAGTGTTAAGGGTCTTAAGAAGGGTCAGACAACTGCTACACTTAAATATGGTAAGAAATCTGTAAAGGTTAGCGTAGTTGTAAAATAATTTCTTAATATGAATAGTTATTGAACTTATAAACGCAAAAGTATCTTAGTGATAAAAGTTTTGCTGGAAGGAGCGTGTCGAAAGACACGCTCTATTTTAGTATAAAGATATTAAAAAACATGTACAACATATCTAAAAATTGGGATATAAATGTTAAAGCATTTATAATAAAATATGTACATAGTGTGAATGAAATTAATAATATTAAAATATGAGAGGAGATTTATATGAGAAAAACAGCTAAAAAACTTTTGTCTGCTGTATTATCAACAGCTATGGTTGTTACATCATTTACAGCTATAGGTGCTGCAAATGATACAAAGACTGCAAGTGCTGCTGAAAGTGCAGTATGGGGTCAGGACGGATATCACGCATATCTGTATTATCAGACAACTAAGTGGGATTACAGAAATGCATATAAGGATGGAAAAAAGTATTCCGACAAAGACAGTTATGCATACATACAGGCAAATGGACAGGATGCGTCTAAGACAGCAGAGGTCACAGATGTTCTTTTAAATGAAGGTGATGGAGAGTATACTGTTAAGCTTTCGGGAGTAGACCTCAGACAGGCTGACAGTTTTAACATGATGGGTGTTGCTACAGACATTCCGGTTAAAAATGGTACGGATATCAAGGTAACTAATGCGACATTAAAAGTAGACGGAAATGAAGTAGAAGGTGCAAAAGATATAGAACTTCCTTATATAAAAACAGAAAGTTATTATCAGTTCAATGTTACAGGATACGGTGACTGGCAGCTTTCAGGAACTATTCCTTTTAAACAGGGAAGTCTTACAAGTATGCCTAAGTCAGATATTGAGATTACATTTAAGGTAAGTGGTGTTCCAAAGTATGTAAAGACATATGGTAAAAAACTTGGAGCAACATTCACAAATGGAAACATTGTATATAAAGTTACACAGGAAGCTACAGAAGATACAGCCGGTAAAGTTAAGGTAAATAAGTTATCTTCAAAAGGTAAGACAGCCAAGACTATATCTGTTCCTGATACTGTTAAGACAGCAGGAGCATCTTATACAGTTACAGCTTTAAATTCAAGTGTATTTAAGGCAGCAAAAGCCTCATCAGTTACACTTGGAAAGAACATAAAGAAGATTCCGGCATCAGCATTTGCAAATTGCAAGAATCTTAACAAACTTGTTCTTAATGCTAAATTAACTTCAGTTGCTAAAAATGCATTTAAGGGATGTGCAAAGAAGATAAGTGTATCAGGAAGTTCAACAGCTTCAAATGTTAAGAAGATAAAGACAAGCGGATACAAGAACTTAAAGGCAGTATATACACCATTTTTCAATGTAAAAGCATGTGCAGCTAAGTTATATGCAGGAAAGAGTGATGAAATCACTATCGCAGTTGAGAATGTTAAAAGTATAAGCAAAGTTACATGGAAGAGTTCTGATGAATCTGTTTTAGCTATAGAGGGTGCAAAAGTATCAAGCTTTAAATATGCAGGTGATGTATCTGCAATCAATCCAGGTTCAGCAAAGATAACAGCAAAAGTTACTTATAAGACAATGGCAGGAAAAACTGCATCAAAAACATTTACATACAATGTAACAGTTTTAAAAAATGATGATTTAGGTTATACAGGACCACTTGACCAGAAAGATATTACACTCCGTGTAAAAATTCCTGAGACAGCATCAAATGTAGGAGATGCAAAAACAGTAACTATCAAGGGTGGTACATCAGACAGCATGACTGTTAAAGATAACGGTACTGTCCGTAAAGATTTATCTACACAGTGGCTTATCGAAAATGAGATGGGTGAGGGTGTAAACCTTGGTAACACAATGGAGGCAACACTTGGAACTTATGCTGACAAGATTGCCGCTACAGATGCAAAAGCATTTGAGCAGGCATGGGGACAGCCTGTTACTACTGAAAAATATATTCAGTCACTTCGTTCATACGGATTTAATACTATAAGAATTCCTGTAGCATGGTCAAACATGGACTCAGAGGATGGAACATACACTATCAATGAAAAATATCTTGGTCGTGTAGAAGAAATCGTAAACTATGCATTAAACTGTGGTATGTATGTAATCATAAACGATCATTGGGATAACCAGTGGTGGGGACAGTTCGGTGCATGTAAAGAAGATGCAGACGGAAATAAGACAGCAGATGAGACAAGACGTGCAGAAGCATGGAAGAGATATGAAAGATACTGGACACAGATCTGTGACAGATTTAAGGACTACTCAGACCACCTTATTTTTGAAGGTGCAAACGAGGAACTTGGTGACAGATTAAATGATGCAATCTACGAGAGTGGATATGCTTCACCAAAGGATGCAAACGATACAAAAGCAATCTCAGGAAACCTCACTCTCGATGAGAGATACGAGATGGCAAATAAGATCAATCAGAAATTTGTAGATATTGTTCGTGCATCAGGCGGAAACAATGCATACAGACATCTTCTTATAGCAGGTTATGACACAAACATCGACAAAACTTGTGATGACAGATTTAAGATGCCAACAGATACAGCAGAGAATGGAACTACTAAACTCAGCATATCAATTCACTATTATACACCATGGGGATTCTGTGGTGATGGTGGAGAAGGAGTTTACACACCAAAGGATAAAGAGGCAACAGAGACATTCCTTTCAGAGATGGATAAGTTCTACAATGCAGGATATGGAATCATCATGGGTGAGTTCAGTGTATGTAATCCAAAACAGGAGGGTGTAGCTCAGTGGTTAAATGATACAATGACAATTGCAGCTAAACATCATATCTTACCTGTACTTTGGGAAACAAATCAGTATATGGACAAAGACAAATGCCAGATGAGATATCATGATATCGCAGAGTTATACAACACTATCACAGGTTCAAATGGTTCAATGAAATCAAACCTGAACACAAATGGAACAACAGCAGACGGAACTGAAGCTGACAAGTTAGAAGCAGTAGATGTAAGCTCTCTTAAAGCTGGCTGGACATGGACAGGTAAGTGGTATAAGAACGATGGTTCAAGTCTTGTTGGTGACAACAGATATGACAGTGAAGGTGCTGGTGAGAAAGTCACAGGCGGAGACCTTTCAAAATATGTACCTGAAAACACAGCAACAAGTTCAATCGAGGGAGATGCAACAGAAATCGGATTTAACGATTACGGATATCAGGCATTCTTAAAGATTGATTTATCTAAATATAAGAAACCTGTAATTAAATTTGATTTCCTTGATAAATCAGATTCAGAAGACAATGTAGGTTCAGTAACATTTGCCGCAACAGATAAAGTAGACGGCAGACCTGGAACATCAGTAGACATGAAGTACACAGAATACAGTGGAAAAGGAATCGTGCTCACTGATACATTGATAAATGAACTTAAAACAAATCCATATCTTTATATTACATTCGCAAACAGACCGACAGTAACAGGAATCACTGTTTACGAAGGTGAATAAAGTGGAATAATAAAAATCATTATTTGTACCTTTCTTTCTAAAAGGGGGCTGCCGAAACAGAAAATCGACAGCCCCCTTAATTATCCGTATAAAATATAAAAATAGTTAAGCAGCATTATGTATGCATCCTTACCCCGCCAATAAACCGCAAAAAAATCTGTTCAACTCACACATATTATGCTATTATATCAATGTATGAGTGTAAAATTCAAAATGCAGCTTTCAAAGACGAATCAAAACGGGGGTGGTTATTTTGTTTAAAAAACCTGTTAAGGGAAAAAAAGCGAAAACCATTTCGTGCAAAAATGCACATCCGGATAAAAAGGTTGCAAAAATTGTATATAAAAAACCCGATATAAAGGGTGTATCTTCAGTTGAGATAATAGAAAAGACAAGCTATGCACCTGTGATGGAAGCATATGTCGAGGGAGCATCTGTTAAAGAGAAGAAGATTGAGTTCGCAAATGAAGATATTACACTGAGTAATTTGTTTTACGACCAGGGGGAAAAGTAAGTGATAAGCGGAATTCAGGGATTGAAGATTAAGCCATTGGCAGAGTTGAAAAATGATGGTGTGCAGAGATATACCAGTATAAAAAGTTTTGGAACGGTACTTAATAATCAGACGAAAAAGGTAGAAAGTACAGAAAATACTTCTGTGTCTAAAAAAACAGTATCAGCATCAGAGAGTTCAGATACAAAAAAAACAGAAAATACTTCTTCGGACAATGACACATCGTCTGGAAAGATATTATATAAAAATGCGTCTACAGGTGAGACATATATATATGTTGATGTAGCAGACGAAAAGACATCTGAGACGAAAAAGACATCGGATACATCTACTACTACGGCAGATGCTATGAAAAAAACAAAATATGACAGTATATTTAAAGAGGCTGCCAAAAAATATGGAGTATCTGAGAGTCTTCTTAAAGCTGTCGCAAAAGCCGAGTCAGATTTTAATCCTAATGATGTTTCAAGTGCCGGAGCAATAGGTGTTATGCAGCTTATGCCGTCTACTGCGAAGGAGTTGGGAGTTAAAGATCCGTATGATGCTGAGCAGAATATCATGGGTGGTGCAAAGCTTATCGCAGCACATTTAAAGAAATATAACGGAGATGTAAAGCTGGCTCTTGCCGCATATAATGCGGGAAGCGGTGCAGTTAAGAAATATGGTGGAGTACCATCATTCTGTAAGACATATGTAAATAAAGTTTTGAGTTATAAAAAAGCTTATGAAACAGCAAATGCAGTAGGTTAAAACCTGCTGCATTTGTTGTTTTATAACTTTGTAATATTTAACTTTAATTTTTAATAATTTATTCTGAGTCCTTTAGGATAATGATTTTTAATCGTGCTGTTCGTGATTTTGCCCCATCCGAGACTTAAACCGTTATAACAAACTAATGCAAAGCCTTTTGCATCTGAAAGCGAATTGTCTGTTATCTGTATAACATCACCGTGAAGGTATTTTTCAGCTTGTTCTGTAGAACATTCAAAAGAATATTTTACATCGGCAGGTTTCAGATATTTTGCAAACGCATGTGCCGGTTCAAAACGGTTTTTCTTTCTTGTCGCTATATGAAGTCCGGCTCTGATAAGTTTGATTCCTTTAAGTTCAGGCATTTCGTCAGGAACCATATAAAGCTCATCACCAAAATATTCATATCTTTTATCAGCATAAGGAACTGTGTCAGCAAGAAACTCAGATAAAAAGCTGACTAGTTGTTTTCTGTCACTTTTGGAAAGAATATTTTTGCCTGATGATTTCTTTTTCTTTTTTTGTTCAGCCATTTCACCGCCGTTTTTTCTAAGTCTTACTGCAAAATGTCCCTCACCTTTTATCTTATGTGGCCATAATCTCAGAGAACCATTGACTGCATTTGACTCGTCCTCGGTCAATGGTTTTAGTTCATCAGAGACAAAGTCAGGGTTTCCATTTGAGATATCAATGCCCAGAATATCGTGGTAATCTTCGACATGAAAATCGGGATATTCCCGTAAGAACCAGATTAGGATGTCCTCATTTTCAGCAGGGGCAAAAGTACATGTGGAATAGACGATAACTCCGTCTGGTTTAAGCATTTTTTGTGCCTGTGATAAGATGGATTTTTGTCTTTCAGAGCATAGAGCTACATTGTCGGGAGTCCATTCTTCGACAGCGATATCATCTTTTCTGAACATGCCCTCACCGGAACATGGTGCGTCAACAACAATTTTGTCGAAGAAAGACGGAAAGTATTTTGCCATGTTTTCCGGAGTTTCATTGCAGACAACTGCATTTTTTATACCAAGTCTTTCAATATTCTGTGAAAGTATTTTGGCACGCTGTGGGAATATCTCATTTGATACAAGAAGTCCCTCACCGTCTAACATACCGGCAATCTGGGTGGATTTTCCGCCTGGAGCAGCACAGAGGTCACATACTATGTCTCCGGGTTTGGCATCCAGAAGTGCAGCGACAGACATTGCACTCGGCTCCTGAATATAGTAGGCACCTGCCTCGTGCAGTATATGGCGGCCAGGTTTTTCTTCAGGCAAAGCATAAAACCCTTCTTTTGCCCACGGGACAGGGTTTAAAAAGAAGGGTAATGCATCCTGAGATTTTATTTTCAACGGGTTTATGCGGAGTCCATAAGATTTGCTTGCAGAATAGCTTGCCTCAAACAGTTTAAACTCTTCAGGACTGAGCAAAGATTTCATTCGTTCAATAAATTTCTCGGGTAGATTCATAATATGTTTATTTCTCCTTAAATAAGGTCAGCTATATCAATATTTTCACCTGTAAGTCCTACATGAGCACCGGCTTTTGCTTCTGATGTGTCTTTGTGTGCGATAAGCCACTTATTTTTTGCCCAAAGGAGAGAATCTTCAGAATTTGCCTTTGTAATTTCTGGCATATCAAAGTTTGTCTCTTTCGGAAGAACGATGGCTACTCTGAAGCCTTCACCTTTCTTTGCACTGCATGGTGCGTAATGAAGTGTTGTAGAGTAGAGTTCTACTGCTGTTCCCTTAGGACAGAGAAAAGCTTCTGTTTTGCTTGAATCAATGATTCCGTTTTCAACATCCTGAAGCCTTGCAACAAGAAGTATCGCATCGTCAGCGGCGATATCTATCTCGCTGTCTCTGTGATATTCAAAACAGTTTAATTTTGTATTTGTACCGTTGCAGTATCCAATCTCAATAGGCATTCCACCATAGCAGTTGTCACGAAGCTGTACAAATGCAGGTGTATTTTCAAGAGACTCACATGTTGGCTCATAGATAACACCGTCAGCAGGTTTATCTGTTTCACTCTCAAGTTTTTCTAAGAGAAGTTTGTAGTCGTATCCGTCAACGATACGGCCATAAGTTTTAAATGCGTCATCTGTAACTGATTGAATTTTCATAGATATTATCCTCCTGAAATTAAGTTTATTTTTGGTAGCTGTTCACTTGCAGGTTATGTGCAAATGTTCAGCTTTTGAAAAAAATACAGTTTTCTCATTATCAGTTTTACTTATATGATTGTAACATACAATGCAGTCGGTTGTCACTTTGATAATTGGTGTTACTATACTTGTTTTATAAGTGAGCATTAGTTATAATAGTCATATAAATAAGCAGGAGGAAACCGTATGAGAGTTGCACTTGGACAGATTGACATGATATGGGAGGACAAGGAAGCATCTGTTAAAAAGGCTGAAAAGATGATATGTGATGCGGCTTTTGAAAATGCGGATATAGTTATCTTTCCTGAGATGAGTTTTACGGGATTTTCCATGAATATTCAAAAAACAGGAGAGAAAAGACATTCATCTGAGACAGTTAAAAGGATGTGCAGTCTGTCTGAAAGGTATAATATTGCGATAGGGTTTGGATGGGCATCTTTGCCTGAGAAAGAAGGGGAAAAGGGTAAAAATATTTTTTCGGTTGTGGACAACAAAGGGCACATTATTGCTGAGTATGAGAAAATTCATCCTTTCACATACGGAGGGGAAAGTGATGTTTATGCGGGAGGAGAAGAGATAGTTTCATTTCCGTTTAAGGAGCATATGGTAAGTCTTTTTGTCTGTTATGATCTGAGATTTCCTGAGATATTTCAAGCCGCTGCAAAAAAGTCGGATGTCATGTTTGTTATTGCAAATTGGCCTGAGAGCAGGCATGTGCATTGGCAGACACTTCTTCGTGCGAGAGCGATAGAAACTCAGTCATATGTTGTTGGGGTGAATTGTTTTGGAGAGCATGATGGGATTTCGTATAGCGGGGACAGCATGGCTGTAGATTCCATAGGTAATATACTTGGAGAAATTTCGGGAACGGAAGGTGTGCTTATCTGTGAACTGGATGACAGGGCATGGGAACTTAGGAGAAAATTTGCAACTGGAAAAGATAGAAAAGAAGAGTTGTATTACAAGCTGTGGCAGTAATATAAAAATACGAGATATTTCTAACGTATGGAGGTAAAGATGAGACAGTATGAATTAACAATAAGAATTGCGCAGATACATCATCTGATCGAGGTTCGCAAATATAAAAAAGCACTTGCAGTTGTGAAAACCCTTGATATGCGTCAGGTAAAAGGGATAAGCGATCTGAGTGCGATTGCGGAAGTATATACAAAGACGGAACAGTTTGATGCTGCGAAGAATACATACTTGAGGATATATAAAAAAAGCCGTACAAGGAGAGTTTTATACAGACTTATATATCTTGCCATACGCACAAATGCTCTAGATGAGGCGGAGGGATATTATCAGGAATTTGTTGCAATGAATTCTAACCATAGAGATGCACTTATACTCAGATACCGCATAGATAAAGCATCAGGTGCATCTATTGGTCAGCTTATAGAAATACTCGAATCGCTTAAAGAGGAGGAATATATAGAAGAGTGGGCATATGAGCTGGCAAAACTGTATTTTAAGGCCGGGCGTTTTGATGAATGTAGGAGCGAGTGTGAGGACATAAAACTCTGGTTTGGAAGAGGAGAAATAGTTGACAGGGCGAAACGACTTATCGCAAGTATAGATGATGATGAGCAGTTTGCATATATAGATGACAGAGATTATACTGTTGAGAAGGAAAATCCTAATCCTGATGATACGGGTTCACTTCCTGATCTTACAGAATATGTAGAATCTGAGAGTGAAATGAAAAAGCCGGCGAATAGTATAGGCAGTAAAGTGAAAAAAGTGATAAGTCTGAATTTGGATGATAAGTCTTTGGATGAAGGTTTTGATACATTTATTGAAGAGGACGAAGAAGAATCTGAATATGCAAGGGATAAGGGTGTTGATGCACTTCTAAAAATGGATGATTCGGCGGATGGGGATAATGATGAATATGTTGATGCCGGGCCTGAGGATTATGATAGTGAAAACAAAGACAGTGACGAGGAATTAGAAGAACAGTCTTTGGATGGTACGGATACCATATATGATGAAGGGGATGATGATGAGGCTGAGGATTTTGATGGTGCTGAGATGGCAAGAAAGGCAATTGATGGGTTACAGAGGTTATCAGGTTTATGGAAGCACCCGTCAAAGTCTGAACCAATCGAATTAGTCAATAAATCAGCAGATGAGCCGGTCAGTGAAAAAAAAGAAAGGCCGTACATACATCATTCACAGTCAGGTACGGGTATTACCCAGGATCTTTCTAAAGAGATATCTGCTATATATGAAGCAGAAAAAAAAGAACAGTTAAAAGTACATTCCATTAAGGTTGACGAGGGTTATAAGAGTAATACGCCGCATAAAGTACATGCGGATAAGACGGATAATAATTCTGTTATTTCAAGAGAGGATGCAATGGCACCTTCTGATATTGAAGAGATAAAGAATGATCTGAAAGATATAACAGGACATATATTAGGTTCAAAGAAAAAGCGTATTATAGACTCTGTTGCTGATGAATGGGGAAATACTAAACCTATCGGCCGTGATATTGAGGCGGTCAATGAGGCAGAGAAGAATAAGGCTGCTAATGACCTAGAAAATGATTCGGAAGATAAAAATAAAATAGACTCAGAGATTATTAGCAAAGTAAATACGGCAGATATGTCTGATAGTGTTCAGAGCAGGCATATAATAATCGAACAGGATGACGATAAGAAAGAGGAGATGTCTTCATTACATAAGGAACATGAGGATAAAGTCGAAGATTCTGATAAAAAATCACAGACGGAGATAAAGTTGGACAAGGCTGCAAAGTTGTTTGGGATAAATAAGAATAAAACACGGTCAGAGGAGGAGGCAAAAATGGCAGATTATTCGATACCTGAAGATGAGTTACCTACAACAAGAGCATTGCACAAGACATTCAAAGATGTTTTGACTTTAATAAATGCTGAAAAAGATCCTTCACATTTTGTTCTTATTGGGGAGGAATCAGAAAAGATAATTGCAGTGTCGAAAAGTATAGTAAAAGTTTTAAAGAAAAATGGTTTTTTGAGTCAGGGAAGGATAGGTTGTATTCAGGCGAAACAGCTAAACCAGATGGATTTTGATGCATGTAAGGAACAGCTTAAAGGATGCTGCCTTCTTGTTGAGGATGCAGCAGATTTGTATTTTCCTACTATCACAAAGGTATTCGGACTTATGGATGAATTTTATGGAGATTTTATTGTAATACTTGCTGATGAGGGAGATACCCTTGATCAGATGTTCAGATTTGCACCTGCACTTGCAAAGAAGTTTAAATATGTAATAGATATAAGCAGATATACGGAAGAAGATTTAAAATAAGTCGTTGAAAAATGATTTAAGCCTGATATGATTTCGCAGTAATATTTTTAATAATTATTTTAAAATGAAGGAGGCTGGGTAAGCAGATGCCGCTTAGTTCAGAAAAAGTAGTAAATGTTATAGGACATATAAATCCTGATACTGATTCTATATGTTCAGCAATAGCATATGCGAGACTTAAAAGAGAGATAACCGGAGAAAATTATGTCGCTAAAAGAGCCGGTCAGATAAATGCTGAGACAAGATTTGTTCTCAAGAAATTTGGTGTACTTCCACCTGATTACATGAATGATGTAAGACCACAGGTTATTGATATCGATGTGGGGCGTGTAAAGGGGGTAGGTCAGGACATTTCCCTTAAAAAAGCATGGGAGATAATGAAAGGTGACGCATTACAGACACTTCCTATAGTAGATGATGCCCAATATTTAAGGGGGCTTATCACTATAGAGGATATTGCAAAATCTTACATGGATGTTTACGACAGCAGGATTATCGCAAATGCAGGGACACCGTTTAGAAATATAGTCGAAACACTCGGCGGAGAGATGACATCAGGCAACCCCGATGAGACTATAAAATCTGGAAAATGTCTTATTGCAGCAGCAAATCCCGACCTTATGGAGAGCTATATCGAAGATGGAGATATAGTTATTCTTGGAAACAGATATGAGTCACAGCTTTGTGCAATAGAGATGGGAGCAAAGTGTATCATAGTATGTGACGGTGCACCTGTTTCACTTACTATTACAAAACTTGCACAGGATAAGGGATGTTTTATAATAAAGACACCATATGATACATTTACGGCATCCCGTCTTATAAATCAGAGTATTCCGATAAGATTTTTTATGAAAAGTGAGAATCTTATAACATTCGGACTTGGAGAATTTATCGACGATATACGCGATGTCATGGCAAAAAAGAGATACAGGGATTTCCCTATATTAGATTGGAATGGAAGATACTTCGGTATGATTTCAAGAAGAAGACTCTTAGGTGCAAGAAAGAAGAAGATAATCCTTGTGGATCACAATGAGCCGTCACAAGCAGTAGATGGCATAGAAGATGCAGAGCTTCTTGAGATAATCGACCATCACAGGATTGGAAGCATCGAGACTATGAGTCCGATATTTTTCAGAAACCAGCCGCTTGGATGTACAGCTACTATAATCTATCAGATGTACAAGGAGAATAATATAGAAGTAACTCCTGATATTGCAGGGCTTCTCTGCTCAGCAATCTTGTCGGACACGCTTGTATACAGATCGCCTACTTGTACAGAGACAGACAGGATAGCAGCGGAAGAACTTGCTGGTATTGCAGGAATAAAGACACATGAGTATGCAATGGAGATGTTTACTGCGGGAAGTGCTTTGTCGTCAAAATCACCGGAGGAGATATTTTATCAGGACTTCAAGAAATTTGTTGTCGGGGAGCAGACATTCGGCGTAGGTCAGATAACAGCTATGACAGGTAAGGAGCTTGAGGCGATAAAAGAAAAACTTATGCCTTATATGCAGAAAGCTATGGCAGACCATGAAGTATCAATGCTGTTCTTTATGCTGACGGATATATTGCAGGCAAGCACTGAACTTCTGTACTATGGAAGCGGAGCGAAAGAACTTGCACTTGAAGCATTCCATCTGCCAAAAGATACGGAAACTATCATACTTAAAAATACGGTTTCAAGGAAAAAACAGATAATACCTGCTATGATGATGGCACTGCAGGAGGAGTAAAATTAAAGATACTTGACACTATCAAGTAAGTAGCGGAGCAGATTGCGAATATACGCTTGACTAAATATAAGATAAGCCCTCATAAGCGTTGACTTATGGGGGCTTGTTTTATATAAAGTTTGTTTTGAAGCTATTTTGCATCGTTAAGTTCTGTATATCCTTCAGGAATCTTTATTCCTAAAGTATCACAGTTTTCTTTATTGTAGAGTTTTGTAGGATTTTTGTCAGTCTCAATAGCCATTTTTCCAGGATCCTCACCTTCTTTGAGAATCTTGTAAGCCATCTCACCTGTCTGATATCCGAGATTGTAATAGCTGATTGAAAGGGCTGCAACTCCGGCTGCACAGATACCCTTTTCACCGGCAAAGAGAGGGATTCCGGCAGGAACAACTACATTTTTAACAGTTTCGATACCAGAAGCCATTGTGTTATCTGTTGGAACATAGATGGCATCAACCTCTGAACATGCTGTCTGAGTAACAGACTGAATTTCATTTGAATCAGATGCAGTGTACTCTTTGTATTCAATATTATCCTTTTTGAGCTCTTCTTCCATAAGTTTAGCCTGATATGCTGAGTTTGGTTCTGATGAACAGAAAAGAATACCAACTTTCTTAACATCAGGTTTTATCTCAAGAATCATATCTTCCTGTTTGTCGATAGGAGCAAGGTCTGCTGTTCCTGTTACATTTGTGCCGGAAGTTCCGTTCCAGTCTTTGATGTTAAGGGCTGTACCGTAATCAGTAACGGATGTACCAACAATAGGAATCTCGTTTGTTGCAGAAACTGCTGCCTGTAAAGCACCTGTAGCGTTAGCCATGATAAGGTCTACACCATTTGTAACGAAACCGTTGCAGATGGTTGAACAGTTTGTTGATTCGCCCTGTGCATTCTGCTCGTCAAATTCAACATTATCTTCGCCTAGTTTGTCCGTGAGAGCTTTTTTAAAGCCTTTAGTTGCTGCATCTAAAGCCTCATGCTCGACAAGCTGGCAGATACCTATCTTATAAGTTTTTTTACCTGAATTACCTGAACTTGATTTTTCGCTTGAACTTCCACAGGCTGTAAGGCTTGTAACTAGTGCTGTGACAGTAAGTATTGATACTATTTTTTTTGATAATCTCATTTGAGTCCTCCTTTTTGTTTGCAATGACTGTATTATAAGTCATTGTGTTAGTTAAAGTCAAATAAATGTAGAATCTGTTACTCAGTTTTCGAGTGTTTTTTTAATATGGTTTCCGATTATCTCAGAAACATCTGTTATGGAGACAAAAGCTGATGTATCGACGGAGTTTATTATATTTGTCAGTTCCCTTACTTCAAAGCGTGTAAGCACACAGTAAAGTACAACTTTTTTGCCGCTTACAAGTCCCTCGCCCTCCATGATGGTGACTGTTCTTCCAAGTTTCTGATATATCTTATCTGATATCTCTTTTGAATCATTTGTAATGATAGTTGCGGCTTTTGCCTGATTTACACCGTTTTCAACTACATCGAGTACCTTTGAGGTGATGAAGTATGTTAAAAGGCTGTACATTGCTCTGTCAGGTCCAAAAAGAATACCAGCTATCGAGTATATTACAAGGTTCATTATAAGAACCATCTGACCTACAGCGAGTCCAAGCTTTCTGTTTAAAATGATGGCTACGGCCTCAGTTCCGTCAAGACAGCCGCCAAATCTTATTATAATACCTACACCGACACCTAATATAACTCCGCCATAACACACTGCGAGAAATGTTTCGGCGGTTGCGTTTGTCAATGGCGCAAATATTGATACAAAAAGTGAAAATATTGTCATGCAGTACGCGGATTTTATGATGAATATTTTGCCGAGTTTATGTAAACCGAAGAGAAGAAAAGGTATGTTAAGTATGATAGTAAGCATACTAAGTGGAAGTTTTGTAAGATTGTTTATCATAATACCGATTCCGATGATGCCGCCGTCTAGTATGGTGTTTGGCACGAGAAATTCTTCTATGGCGAAGGCGGCGATTATCGAACCGACAGTAAGCATAAGAAATTCTATCAAAATTTTAAATGTGTTTTTATTTGTCATTTTACCCCTCCTGATACAAGTAAGTCCCCACCCACACTTATTGTTCTGTGCAATAGAAGTGAAAGACTTGCCTGATAGTGTTAAATTTTTGGCTGAATCCTCCTGTGATATTATAGTAAAAGTCTTTTCTTATGTTCTAAAAAAGGACAAAGGATATCTTTTTGAGACATCTTTGCCCTTTGTGTTTTAAATCTGTGTGCTGATAATGTCAGCTTTAAATGTATCTGCCGGAAAAGTTTACTACTGAAGATCTGAATAATCTTTTGCTGTAGTCTTGCCGTTTTTCCAGTCATCCATTTTCTGTTTAGTTGCTTCAAGTGTGTTCTTGCAGATATCAGGAAGATCCTTGCCCCATGCAGATGTTGCTCTGTCATAACCTTTCTGGATAGCTGCCATCATCTCATCTGCCTTGCTTGTATCTCCGCCTGAAAGAGCGATAGCCATGCTTACAAGACGGTCTGAAGTTTTGTTTACGCCCCAGTAACCATCTTCTGAAATGCTTTCCTGCGCTGCTTTGATAGTAGCAGGATCTGCATTTTTGGCAGCAGCTTCAAATGTAGCTGAAAGATTCAATCCTGAAACATCATCTTTTTTCATAAGACTTGCAAGGTCGAAAGTACCTTTCTGCTTGTTTAAAAGGTTTTCGACAAGACTCTGCATAGACTGTAAGCGTGACTGCTGGTCAGCTTTAAGCTTTGATACTATAGCATCTCTGTTGTAGATCTGGTTTGCACTGTCAGTTTTCTTGCTGTCACTTTTTTCATAGACAGCACCATTGTTTTTAGTTGTGTCAGTAGAAGAAGCATCTTTTTTAGATGTGCTTGCAGCAGCTTCTTTCTGTTTTGTATCATCAGTCTTTTTTGTAGTAGTTGTACTATATGTATTTACTGATGAAGAAATTGCGTCTAAACTCATAATGAGAACCTCCTTTTTCTATAGTGTATTCATTCCTTTGAAACACTGTCAATAAAATGTGTAAAATTAAATTGAGTTGTTATATTTAAGCCATATGCAAAAAACGCCGCATTGCAAAGGGCTTTCCCTATTAGTTATATCGTCAGAAATATATGATATTATTAGTGTGCGGTTTGGATTTACAAAAATTAACATGATATAATGCCACTGATTGATACATTGAACAAGCCTGCACTTTTGATAGCACATAGTACTAGTGTAGTGACATGTTCATATTCAGCCAAATGACTTGCTTGAATTTACATTTGC
>NZ_JAHLQE010000059.1 GCF_018918235.1 Eubacterium sp. MSJ-13 | reverse complement strand
GATACATTGAACAAGCCTGCACTTTCGATAGCACATATCAAAAAGCCTCGATGTAGCCTGCTATACCTACGTTTTTTGACGTGCACTCTCGAAATCTCATTCATGCCCAATGTATCAAAGATTTAATTTTCGTCGTACTAGTTTGCCTGCATGCCATATTTACGGTTGAACTTATCAATCGCACCACGAGCCTTAACAGCTTTCTGCTGACCTGTGTAAAAAGAATGACATTTTGAACAGATTTCTACATGAATTTCTTCCTTTGTAGAACCAGTTACAAACTCATTACCACAGTTGCAAACAACTTTAGCCTGATAATAATTAGGATGAATTCCCTCTCTCATGTCTTATGACCTCCATTCCGCTGCCATCACGACAGCAAATACATATCACGAAAAAGATCACACCCAGCATGTAGGACTGTATCTTTTCGATTTCAATTTTCAACACAACTTCATTATTGTAACACACTCTGCACAAAAGCGCAAGTATATATTTTATTTTTTCTAAAAACACATTTTCACAGAAATCAATCTTTATTTACCGAAAAATATCTTTCCTAGAAACGTATCTTTCTTATCATTTCAACAAATTCCCTGTTGTTTCTTGTTTTTCTGAACAAATCAATGATCTTTTCCACAGCTTCATCATTTCTCATTGTGCTAAACACTTTTCTTATGCGATATGCTGCATCTTTTTCATCCTGTGTGAGCAAAAGGTCATCTCTTCTAGTACTTGACTTAGGAAGGTCTATTGCCGGAAATACTCTCTTTTCTGAAAGACTTCTGTCAAGAACAAGTTCCATGTTACCCGTTCCTTTAAATTCCTCAAATACAACATCATCCATCTTGCTTCCTGTATCTACAAGTGCTGTTGCAAGTATCGTAAGACTTCCGCCTTCCCTCATATTTCTCGCTGCACCGAAAAACTTCTTTGGCATGTGGAGTGCCGCCGGGTCAAGACCTCCCGAAAGTGTTCTTCCGCTAGGTGCTACCGTTAAATTGTATGCTCTTGCAAGTCTTGTGATACTGTCAAGAAGTATCATCACATCTTCGCCATGCTCTACAAGTCTTTTTGCTCTCTCTATGACCATCTCTGAAACTCTCTTATGATTTTCAGGAAGTTCATCAAATGTAGAATATATCACCTCAACATTGTGTCCCATAATAGATTCTTTAATATCAGTAACTTCCTCCGGTCTCTCATCGATGAGGAGTACGATTATATGCATCTTTGGATGATTTGTCTTAACGGCTTTTGCTACCTGTTTAAGAAGCGTCGTCTTTCCTGTCTTCGGCTGTGAAACTATCATTCCACGCTGCCCCTTGCCGATAGGCGCTACTATATCCATCATTCTCATTGAAATACTGCTGCCATCAGTCTCAAGTCTTATCCTCTCATCAGGAAATATCGGTATAAGCTGTTCAAACTTTGGTCTTGTCAAAAGTTCCTCAACAGGATAACCGTTGACTGTTGTAACATATAACATCGCAGCAAATTTTTCTGTCTGGCTTCTCACTTTAAGATTTCCTTTAAGTATATCTCCTGTGCGAAGTCTGTATTTCTTTATCATCGCATGTGATACATATACATCATCATCTCCCGGAAGGAAATTGTCACATCTGATAAAACCATATCCCTCTGCCATTATCTCAAGGATTCCCTCGCGTGTCTCCCCACTGTCAAGCTGGCTTATATCAAGCTGTTTTTCAGGCTCTGCAATATTCTGACTAACATTTGTCTGATACCCGTTATTTGAATTGTAATTATTCTGCGAATAGCTGCTTCCCGGTGTACTGTTATTCTGATTATAACCGTTCTGATATCCTCCATTTGAGTTATAAGTATTCTGAGAATAACCACTGTTTTGCACTCCATTATTCTGATTATAATTATTCTGGTATCCACCATGATTTAAATTTGGCTGATATGAACTATTTGAAGAATATCCGGGATTCTGATTTGAATAAGGATTATTTCCCTGTCTCATATTTACTCTTCCATTATTCCTCTGCTGTCCACGCACATTACTGTTTCTTCCCTGATAAGAGTAAGATGACTGATATCCGCCCTCTCTTCTCGCTCTGTATGTATTTCTATGTTCATCATTATTATTGTAATCATTATTTCTTACATAATTGTTCTGATTCTGCTGCTTTTTTTCCTCCGAATCCGATTCCTGTATATCTTCTGTATTCTTTTTAGAAACATCATCTACATTCCCGGCTGTACCTTTTTCTTCCGAAGCATCCTCCTGTTTATCATCAGATTCTTTTTTACTTTCTTCATCTTTCTTTTTGCTTCTTGTCTTTTTTTCCTTAACATCCCCTGCCGTATTCTCCATAACGACATCTTCATTTTTTCCTTCAGAGTTCTCCGTTGTCTCTGTTTCCTGCTCTTTCTGAATACTCAGAAGCAGTTCCAAAAGTTCCCTCTTTTTATATGTAGTTACATTTTTAACGCCCATTTTGCGTCCGGCAACCCTAAGTTCAACAAGAGACATTTTTTCTAAATCTGCCATTCCATTGCTCCTTTACAAATACATTTTGATTTTTTCTTTGATAATGTTTTAAAATTCTTATAAATTATATTGACGATTCCGGGATTTTAATTTCACGATAGTGTCTGAATAAATTTATTAATACTTTTAGTACTAATATACACAATCTTTTCGTATTTGTAAAGGAGCAAAAGAAACTCTAATCAAGATTAAGTTTTTTATTAAGAAGATATACACTTACCACATAGTATAAAATAGTCAGCACTAACATAAGCACAAGACTTGCGCTGAGCACATCACCTATATAGGCACTGAGCGCACCAATATCTGATGCTTCATTATTTATTATCTGTGTTACCATTCCCCTTCTGACTGCACAAACGGCAACTATACCTATTGAAATCCCCTGCATGATGATATAACCTGCAAAATATACGATAAATGACAGGATATCTTTATTCATTTTCTTTCCGGCTGAATATCCTATCGTTATCGCCCCGAATATCTGGCTTATCGCACAAAATGCACCTGCTATCATCGAAGCTGTAACAAGCCATATATTCATTGTATTAAAGCCACTTTCTTTCATACTCCCAGTTATTTCCTTCAATATCGTTCCACACCAGAACAGTTTTCCTGTCGATATAGCCACAGTGATATATGCACCTGCTATGTTTATCAGGAAAAGTATGACTGTTGACAGATATTTACCTGTAAAAATAACTCCCTCACCAGCCGGAAGCGTATGCGTCAGATAGCCTTCGTCTTTAAACATATTTTTTCTGAAATACAGTACACACGCTACCAGTGTAATACCAAATCCAACACCTATGCCTAAAATGTGAAACATAAATGTGAACTTTTCCAGCAGTCCCCACTGTACTGCCTCCGGATAAGCTGCTGACAGTTTATACATGATAAGATGAAAAACAGCCAGAAGTGTTATAAAACTGTATGTCCCTGCAATTATCTTTATATTTGATTTTATATCATATTTTATAAGTTTTCCTAACATGAAAACACCTCCCTGAACAAAGCATCAACCGACTTTTTCTTTTCCATCCTGAGTTCATCCACATCCCTGTGAAGCATCACTTTTCCATGTTTTAAAAAGATAACTTCATCAAGTATCTGCTCAACATCCTGAATAAGATGTGTAGATATGATAACAGTGGCATCCTCGGTATAATTGCTTATTATAGTCCTTAAAATATAATCCCTCGCAGCCGGATCAACACCACCCATAGGTTCATCAAGAAGATAAAGTTTTGCACTTCTGCTCATGACCATGATAAGCTGGACTTTTTCCCTGTTTCCTTTTGAGAGCGCCTTCAATCTGCTCTCTTTGTCAAGACCTAGTTCATCAAGCATGGCATATGCTTTTTTTGCATCGAAGTCCTCATAAAATTCTTCAAAAAAACTTACTACTTCCCTAATCTTCATCGCCGGTGAAAGATAACTTCTCTCCGGAAGATACGACACTATTTTCTTTGTATCGACTCCGACTTTTTTTCCATCTATCAGGACATCTCCATCATCCTGACTTAAAAGCCCGCTCAATGTTTTTATAAGAGTTGTCTTTCCGTGGCCGTTTGGTCCGAGCAGTCCGACTATCTTTCCGCTTTCAATCCTGAGAGTCAGACCGTCAAGTGCCTTTACACTGCCATAGTCTTTCGATAGATTTTCACATTCCAATATCATTTTATGCCTCCATTCCGCACAACCTTCTGTGCATGGTATGAAATTTTTTAATTTTCAGATATATATTTTTTGAGAAGTTCAATTATCTGCTCTTTTGCATACCCCATCTTTTCCATCTGAGCAACAAATGTCTTTATGCACTCCATAGTCATCTCCTCCTGTAACCTTTCTGTCTTTTCCTTACTGTCCGATACAAAACGCCCTGCCGTCCTCTGTGAGTAAACAAGACCTTCTCTCTCAAGTTCAGCAAGTGCTTTCTGCATCGTATTAGGATTAACCCCAGCCTCAAGTGCCAGCTCCCTGACTGACTTTAATTTATCTCCAGCTTTCCACTCCCCAGCCACTATACGCTCTTTTATCTGACTGATTATCTGCTGATAGATAGGCTGTTCATCATTAAATTTCCAAACCAACCATATATCCTCCTTTCCTTTTATAAAGCGGACATTCACAATCCGCCTTCGCTACCTGCTCATGAACGCAGAATAAGTATTCCACTTACCCATCTCTTAGTGCTCTACGCACTAGAATGTTTATTTTGCGTTCAATCTGTATCATTGTATTACTTGCTTAGTACAATAATACTGTAATACAGTTTTTCAAAAAAGTCAACACTTATTTATATTTTTTGACCAAACTTTTCAGATATGGTATTCTTATATATGTAGTATTTTTTATAAAATAAAACAAACGGAGGATATAAAAATGACAAACAGCGAAAAAGCTATTGCACTTCACAAAGAATGGAACGGAAAAATCGACACAACACCAAAATGCCATGTAAAGTCAAGAGAAGACCTTGCTATCGCATATACACCCGGCGTTGCTGAACCCTGCAAGATAATCGCAAAAGATAAAAAAGAGGCTTACAACTATACTATCAAATCAAACACTGTAGCCGTTGTTTCTGACGGAAGTGCCGTTCTCGGCTTAGGCAATATAGGTCCGGAAGCTGCCATGCCCGTTATGGAGGGAAAAGCTGTTTTGTTCAAGGAATTTGGTGATGTAAACGCATTTCCTATCTGCCTTGATACCCAGGACACAGAGGAAATCATCAAGACTGTCATAAATATCGCCCCTGCTTTTGGCGGCATCAACCTTGAAGATATATCTGCTCCAAGATGTTTTGAAATAGAGACAAGATTAAAAGAAGCACTTGACATTCCTGTTTTCCATGATGACCAACACGGTACAGCTATCGTTGTTCTCGCAGGTATCATAAACGGCCTTAAAGTTGTCGGAAAGACAAAGGAAGAATGTCATGTCGTTGTAAACGGTGCCGGTTCTGCCGGAGTTGCCATCACAAAACTTCTTCTCAGATACGGTTTTAAGGATGTTGTCATGTGTGACAAATCAGGTATACTCTCAAAAGCAAGTGATGACCTTAACTGGATGCAAAAAGAAATGATGGAGGTCACAAACCTTACAGGCAAAACAGGTACTCTCGCAGATGCCCTCAAGGGTGCAGATATCTTTGTCGGCGTTTCAGCTCCGGGTATCGTTTCAGAAGAAATGGTCAAGAGCATGAATAAAGATGCCATTCTATTTGCAATGGCAAATCCTGTTCCTGAGATCATGCCTGATGTTGCAAAAAAAGCAGGTGCAAGAGTTGTCGGCACAGGCCGTTCAGATTTTCCAAATCAGGTAAACAATGTCGTTGCTTTCCCTGGTATCTTTAAAGGAGCACTTGAAGGCCACGCAAAACAGATAACAGAGGAAATGAAACTTGCTGCTGCCCTTGCTATCGCAGGTCTTGTAGATGAAAAGGACTTAAATGAGGATAACATCATGCCTGAAGCATTTGATCCTCGTGTAGCAGATGTTGTATCTCAGGCTGTAAAAGCTAATATTAAATAATATATGAAAAAAAACGAACATATAAGACGCTGGGGTGAAAAACCTTACTATTCTCTCGATTATCATTTGAAGAAAACATTCGGCGAAAAAGTCTATAAAGTTGCTCTCGATGGAGGCATGAGCTGTCCAAACCGTGACGGCACTGTCTCCACGGGCGGCTGTATATTCTGCAGCAATGGAGGTTCAGGGGATTTTGCCATAAAGCATGATAGCGATAATGACATAACAAAACAGATTGAAAGCGGGATAAACTCACTAAAGGCAAACGGTAAATTTGTGGGAGAAAAATTTATAGCATATTTCCAGTCATTTTCAAATACATACGCTCCCGTTTCATACCTTGAAAACATTTTTTCACAGGCAATAAACCACCCTCTTATTTGCGCTCTTTCAATCGCCACAAGACCTGACTGTTTCAACGAAGAAATATATGACCTTATCGACAGACTTAATCATATAAAACCTGTATGGATAGAACTTGGACTTCAAACTATGCATGAAGAAACCTCAGCCCTTATAAACCGCGGCTATACTCTCAATGTATTTGAAGAAACAGTTCACGAACTCAGAAAAAGAAATATAACTGTTATCGTTCATGTTATAATAGGACTTCCCCATGAAACAGAATCGGATTTTTTTAAAACAATAGCTTATCTTAATACTATGGATATTCAAGGCATAAAGCTGCAGCTTCTCCATGTTTTAAAAAACACTGCCCTTGCCGGCATGATAGGAAATTTTCATATATTAACACAGGATGAATACATAGATATATTATGCGGATGTATAGCACGCCTCTCACCTGACATAGTCATACACAGACTTACCGGAGATGGTCCAAAAGATTTACTTATAGCACCTGAATGGAGCAAAAACAAGCGACTTGTATTAAATACCCTGAGCCACGAATTAAAGGTGCGTGGTATATACCAGGGACAAAATTTTAGAAATGGGGGATTTTAATGACACCGGAATCACGCAAGCTGTATAAACTGATAATACTTTATTTTTTAAGTCTTACAAGACAGCCAATGTCAAATGCGATAATTTCTGATTTCATTTTGAGAAACAATTATACTGATTATTTTTCAATTCAGGAAACACTTACAAACCTTCTCGAAGATGATATGATAGAAAGCGAACAGACACATTCAACATCGTATTATAAGATACTGCCTGCCGGACAGGAGATACTTACCTTTTTTGGAAAACAGCTTCCCGATGACACCAAAACACAGATAAGAAAATATCTTTCCGAGAACAGAGTAAGTATTGTTGAGAGTACATCTATCCACACTGATTATACACATGTAAAAAATAAAGAGTACATCGCACGCTGTTCTCTAGTAGAACGCGGAAGCACTCTTTTAGAAGTTGCAATAAATGTTCCGACAGAGGAAGAAGCAATTCAGGTATGCGAAAATTTCAAAAAAAAGAATGAAAAGATCTATAGTTTTCTTTTTAGTGAATTGTCGGTAGAGTAAACTCTACCGGCTTCTAGTACAACGAATAATTAATGCCCAATGTATCAAAGATTTAATTTACGTTGTACTAGCTTCTGCCTCAGTATCATCAACCTCCATCGGGATTATGACAACCGCACTAAACTCCTCACCACAGGTTTCAAACAGATGCAGACCATGATATTTTTCTGTAATCCTTATAACATTTTTAATGCCTATGCCATGCAGTTCGCTGTTTTCCTTTTTTGTAGTCTTAAATTCATCCCCATCCTTTTTTATTTTTCCATTATATGTATTCCTTACAGAAACGATAAGTTTACCGTTCTCTATTACTATCTTAACTTTTACAACTTTATTATCACTACATTTTTGTACTGCTTCTATCGCATTATTCAACAGATTTGATACAACTAATATAAGGTCTGTTTCCTCCATCGTGATACCTGAAAGGTCATTTATCTTGCATATAAATGATGCACCTGCCTTTTTAGCCTCATAATATTTTGTGTTCATAAGGACATTAACTACCGGATTATTTGTATTTATAATGTCCATACCTGTTGTATATTCTCCACTGACTTTTTTGAGATATTCGGACAACTTACTATATTCCTTCTTTTCAAGCAATGCACTCATGTAAAGCAGATTATTTCTGTATTCATGTGAGATACTCCTCTGACGCATAAGCTTTTCTTCCCATGAATCATACATCTCCCGTTGTCTTTTTGCATCCATCTCAAACACAAGTTTTTCCTGTTTGAGTCTTGCCTTCTCAGCAAGGTCATCCATAAAAAATATTACAAGAATGTTCATAGCAATAAGACTGACCACCACAACCCATGCAAATTGAATTTCATTTTCAGACTTAAGACCAATACCACACTTAAGTATACCTGCAACAGCACCTGCCGATATAAGCGGAAAAACCGCCAAAAACATTATATCTTTTTCTTCACTTATATGAAGCCATCTATCACTCCCAACCTTTTTCAATACAAGTATAATTATAAGTAGCACTGACTTACTCATCAATGTTATAAATGCATCTATATGACCTTCTCCATTCATGTCAATTTGAAGTACATCCCTATCTAACAATATCGTAATTACATCAGCAATCACAAATATAAAGTCAAATAATGCTGATACCATAATTGCATTTTTTATGCTTTTCTTTCCTATAGCGATGCTTCCAACTATAAAAATTATAATATTTACTACTTGTCTTAACAAAATATTTTGTTCAAAAATATCACTGATGACAAATATTGCCGATGACATTATAACAAGCCATATAATCCAAACCCATTTTGGAAATCTTAACTCACATTTTGAAAATGCAGTATTAAATATCAAAAAGCATGACATTTCAATAAGTACTATTACATAACTCTGATACACATTCATCAAATCGCTCCCTTTTGCCTTGCATATTCCAAAACAGCATTTTTATATCTCTGCTTTGAAATAGGAATCTTAACAGAATTTATCAGCTTAACATAATACCTTTTTATATCACATACATATTTCATATTAACAATAAAACTCTGATGAACCCTGACTAATTCCTCTGCTTTAAGTTCCATCTCTATATCATCCATCTTTTTGTAAACGGTGTATATATTTTCTGTCCCATTCTCATTAAAATGAAAACTTATCCTGTGCAGCGAATTTTCAATATACATTATGTTTGCGGTAACTACTCTTTTTGACTTCTCCTCAACAAAATCATATATTGTCTCATCTGTATTTTTCCCAAGTTTCTCAAATACGGCATTCAGTGCCTCTGTAATATCAGCCTCTATCGTATCCTTATCTTTTATTATGTATCTTACTGCATTAACTTTATATCCTGCCAATGAGTATTCTATAAATCCGGTAACAAAAATTATGTAAGTCCTATCACTGTATTTTCTAAGTTCATGTGCTGTTTTAATACCATCCATTTCCCTCATACTCACATCAAGAAATACAATATCATATTGTTTCATCGCACTTTTTAACGAAACAAACTCTTCTCCGGACTGGTAAATATCTATCTTATACGGCAGTTTCGTTTTATTTATATACTCACCTATATATCCCACAATTTTCTCAGCTATGGCTTTTTCATCATCACATACGGCTATCCTAATAATATCAGACTCCAACTATTGCTCCTCCTGTGTTTCTTATAGAATTACGCTATACTTTCGTATGTTATATCGTAACTATAACTATACCACAAAACAATATTTTTAAATAGAATCTAAAAACAGGGTTCAGAATAAATCTTTCCTACATGACATTCTGACACCCTGCTGATTCTACAAATCCACATATAGCTCTGAACAACATTGTTTTCCACAACCTTTTCTTAATTATAAAGCCATAAACTCTTATTTTTAATAGATATATTTATACAGGCAAAAATCTTATTTTACTTTTTATTATTATAATATAACATCAGATTTCTACACTGCTATATATCTTCTATCATTCAATAATAACCTCTCCTGCCATCCCAAGAAATAAGGAATCTCTCACCCGGGGTAGAGGTTAAAAAGCGAGAGATTCCTTTTATCTCTCCCGTAATTACCCTATTATGTAACAATAGTGATTTCTAGTGAATAAAATTACTTCACGCTCTTTTTCAAAGCCGCCGGTCTTTTAGGCTGATGTAAAACAGCCCCGCAACTTGGTTTTCTCTGCTGCTCTTTTTCAACCATTTTTTTAAGAACAGAAGCTGAAATCTCTAATGTTTTCTCTTTAAATTTCATGCCTATAATACGCTCCTTTCTTTTCTATTGCTGTTATTTCTAACAACAAATAGAAAATACCATTTAACCTTTTACATTTCAATATATATTGCAAATTTGGAAATCTGATTGCAGAATTGGTAATATATGTTAGATTTTTACTCAATCTTTTTATGCTGTCCCATAGTAAATGCCATTATAAGCAGAATAGCTGTAAGTATAACTGAATACTCTATCGCCTGAATATATACGCCCGGTACCTGAAGCCAGCTCAAAAAAGCTATCGCCGAAAATTCTATGATTACAAGCAGTCTTGCGTATTTTTTATTGAAGCTGTATTCTTCTTTGTCATAGTCCATATTAGGATGATTTGCTCCTCCTAATATTAAAATGATAACAGCAGCAACCGCTGACACAACTCCTGATACTATAAGCGGTATAACCTGAGATTTTATAAGAAGTATAACAACAACCTCTATCCCCATAGTTCCAACAAAACACGAGCCAAATGAATCAAGATGAAAACCCCCCGTCCTGTTTCTCAGTGCAAAAAAACATACAATAAATATAATCATCGCCGTAAACTGTTTAAAAAGCAGGCTTACAAGAAGCATCATACTTGTCGAAAATATTTTTTCAACCAGACAAGTGACCTTATATCTGTATACTTCCTCTTCACTCTGTAATATTATTCCATTGTTCAACAGCAAATTTATATATCTATCTATCATTCCCCTGCACCTCACTCTATATAGCAAAAAATATCATGTTTATTCTCGTTTTTCAAGACTTTTTGCAGATTTGGAAAATTTATTGCAGATTTGGGAATCATAAAATTTATCCCTCTCCTATCAACACTTCTTTGCCTCTAAAGGCAAAGCCATAATGCCTGATATCTTCTTTTTTTACACCTCTTTTTATAAGTTCTGCGTCATAATTCTTTTCTTTTATCTGTTTTAGTGCCATATCAACTGTTTCTTTAAGGGAACTTTCTTTTCTCGGATTTATTACTTTGAATTCGATTATTATCGCTGGCAATCCCTTTTTTTCGTGATTTTTTGGCATCATCATAACATCATAACGACCGAAACCACTTTCACGATTTGAATTTATAATATAGTCCTTGCTCTGATTTACTATAAGTCCAAGTACAAATCCATGATAAAAATGCGATGACTGCCTAGTCATCGCATACAAGTTTGAACTATCGTTCAAACTTAAGCCATTAGCTACTCCCTTGTAGTCGTAGCATGAGGCTAAATTTTCAGGCCGTACTCTCGAATTCTCCTTTCCCGCAACATCAAAGCTGCTAAATGTTTCAAGTGCTATTTCATTCATATATTCATTCATTGCATCCAGATTTCCTGAAATAAGTGCCTTTATAAAATTTTCTGACGAATCTTCCGTACATTCAAACCAGCCGCTTATCATTGTCTTAAACATTATCTCTACTTCTTTATTTGTGAGTTTTAAACCGTAAACCTTCCTCGTCATTTCATCTTCCCAGCGAAATGTTTCTACTCTCAGATAACCACTTGCAAGCAGCAAACTCCATATAGCATTTTCACTTCTGTCCAGTTTGTCATAAACTATCTGTTCATCAAAACTCTTTTCTATAACATCACCATCAATGAGCCTCTCTACTGTTTGTTTAACACTTGATGCACCTGTCCTTATCAATCTGTTTACAAGTCCATTTGAACTTGAGTCCGCCCAATATGCATTAAACTCTTTAAATTTCAAAAAGTTAATTATAGACCATGGATTGTAAATGTCTGTTTTATTTCCAAAAATAAATCCATCATACCAGTCCTTTACCTTCAATTTTTCTTCCGCAAGTCCAAATTCATCAAGTGCCGAAAAAACTTCTTCTTCCGTAAACCCAAATACTGTTTCATACTGTTTTGATGTACTTGTAATAACAACCAAATTATTAAGATCAGAAAATATACTTTCTTTGGAAACTCTTGTAATTCCAGTCATGATCGCTCTTTCAAGAAACGGATTTGTCTTAAATGTTGCATTAAAAAAACTTCTTGTAAATGCAACTGTCTCCTCCCAATATCCATTTACATAGGCCTCCTGCATAGGTGTATCATATTCATCAAGCAGAATGATAACTTTCCTTCCATAATAACGGCTGAGATAATCTGACATATCATTTACTGTAAATGATATATCTTTGTCTAGCGGGCTTTCTAAAAACATCTTATATCTTGCTTTTTCAGTATCACTCATACATTCTGAATCAAGTAAAAATCTGTTTTGCTCATATAATTTTACTATCTGTGCATACATCTGTTTTTTTGTCTGTTCAAATGTATTTGCTTTTATTCTTGCAAAACTAAGAAATATTACCGGATAAATCCCCTGAATGTTTCTGTACTTTTCCTCTTTCCATATATCAAGACCATAAAATAAATCTGCTCTTCCCTTATATTTATTTGAAAAAAAACAGTTGAGCATTGTCATATTTAAAGTTTTTCCAAAACGGCGCGGGCGTGTTATCAATGTCGTAACATCCTCATTTTCCCACCATTCCTTAATAAATCCCGTTTTGTCTATATAAAAGCTGTTTTTCTCACGTATTACTGAAAATTCTTCATTTCCAATACTTATCACTCTTGCCATATATTCCCCTCATCAAATAGTGCCGATTATCTCCGACAATCTCTGTGTATATGTATGTTCCTCTCTCACCTTTCTGCACCCATTCTGTGCTATCATCTTTCTCTCATCTTCATGCTCAAGATAATATTTTATCTTATCAAGCATATCCTCCCTGTCACTGTAGCTTACATAATCTTCTCCGTCAACAAAATGCATTGCAAAATCATTTTGATGATTTGTGAGCAAAAATCCTCCTGCTCCCATTATGTCCATTGCACGAAGCGGTATTCCATTTCTTATACTCCTGAGCGTGATATTGAGATTTATCTTACTGTATTTGAATACAAGCGGCATTTCATACATATAGTGAACTTCCCCCATATTTTTTATGCCTTCTAACTGTGGTGTCGGCTCTGATGTATAAAGTTTCATCGGAGCTATGTTTTTTCCATTCTGAAGTTTTATATCCGGAAGTTTTTCTCCCAGATATTTAAATATCTCAGTCCTGTCAAGCTGTGTCATCTTGCGGCATAAAAAGTAGTTTGCATAAATATATTCAATACTCTCCATTCCATTTTCCTGCACTTTTACCGGCATTGCAGCCATCATATTTTCCACTATGTCAGGTGTAAGAAGCTCCTCAATAAATGTGTATCCGTATATAAGTCTCTGTGACTCCATTATGCCTTCAAGATAACCTTTTGTATAATCATCAAGTTTTGGCTCCATCCTGTCGTAGAGATTGTGTTCCTCGGTATAAAGCCTTCCGACAAATGAGACATCGCTCTCCACGATTTTTCTGTCCTTTGGCGATATCCTTAAATCTGCAAGCCTTTTTTCATTTACCGCCATAGGCATATACCATACATTTTCAACACCGAGATTTCTAAGTTCCTGAACCATCAATGAATCAAATATAAATATCCTGTTTACCTCATTAAATACTGATTTTGAATAGGTAAGTATCAAAGGACTGTCATAACACCATGAAAGATATGGTATCTTAAGGTCGTTGCAGCCATCAGATATCACCGGATAATAGTTTGATGTAAATACAACATCTATATCATTTTCTTTTATATATTTTTTAATCTCTGATTTATATCTTGGATCAATACGATAATTCTTTGGTTCTTTTTCATATAATGATACCGTATGTCCTAATTTTTCAAATGTCTCTTTTATATCTTCTACCCCAAAACTTTTCCATGTTGGAAATAATATCTTCATTATTTATCCGCCTTTCGTAAACTTTAGTCTATTTAAACTTATTTTACATATAAATAAACTCATTATATATATCGATAATTTACAACATTCACATATTGTATTCCATACTCCTCAAATATATTTATCATATTTTGGTCTATCCTCTCGCCACACACAGCTATCGGGATTGCCGGTGGACACGCTATTGTCTGGGATGCACATATACTGCCGCAGGCATCAGAGACCTTTATTTTCATGTACGGTGAAAATGCTGCTTCTCTTATACTCATCACTCTTTCTGCTTTGTGCAGTATAAGTTTTTCAGGTTCTATTTTCTTTTTCGTATCTCTTTTATCCTTAGTATCAGCCGCCCATTTTTCAAGCCGTTCAAAATCTTTCTCATCATTCTGCGGTGTTATCATCAAAACAACAAAATATTTGTCTGCGTATTCACATTCAATTCTATATTCTCTAAGTTCATCGGCAAGTTCTTCCCCCTCCATGCCTGCTGCCGCAGTATCTATCACTATCTTGAGAGGTTCTGTTTCCATAAGCCTTACATTATTTGCGGCAAGAACCTTTTTTGTCTTTTCTATCCGCATGATACAATCACTTAGTTCCTGCCTGAATTTTTCAGCAAGATATCTGTTACACATATCAAGCGACTGCATTATAAGGTACGATGGACTTGTCGAGCCAAACATTGTCATATAAGATGCGACATACGGTGCTAACCTTTCCCTATACTCTTCTGAAACATGTATATATGCACCACCTGTCAGAACCGGCAGCGTCTTATGTGCCGAATCACAGCATATGGAAGCTCCGCTTTTTATTGGATGGATATCTCCATATTTTTTTTCGTCAAGAAATGCCTGATATGCTCCATGTGCATTGTCAACTATTAAAGGAATGTCATATTCTTCACAGACTTCTGATATCCCTTTTATATCTGCTGTATTTCCGAGATAATCGGGAGAAGTTATATATACAGCCATCGGCAGCGTGTTTTTATTGTTGTTTTCACTTTCTTTGTGACATAAAACTTTTTTCTTTACATCTACATATGATTTGTCTATATGATTTTTCTCGTGATTTCCCGATATATCTTGAGCTTCACTCGTTATTATTTCTATGTTGTCCGATATATTTTTAGCTTCACATGTTATTATTTCTGTATTGTCTGATATATTTTCAAGATAATTTCTGATATCCTCAGGTGTCACCATGCTCACGCAGATACTGTCTGTATCTTTAGGGTAGATAAATTCTACATCGAGATCAAGAAGTGCAAGTGCATCTATCAGCGATCTGTGTACATTTCTTGCGGCAAGTATATAGGTACGCTCTGTCATTGTACCTGACTTTTCAGTAATCCCTTTCTCACAAAAATGCCTCATACCTGTATTGCTGGCTTCACAAAGTTTTTTCATCATATCTGTTTTTTTGTGCAAAATCTTTCTTTGGTAATCAGCCTGAACAACGGCAAGCATAGTCTTTATACACTGTGACGAACCCTCTGTTGAATAAAACGATGCACCGCTTCCAAAAAGCTTTGCAGCGTTTTCCTGACTTTTCTTAATAATTCCATCAGCATGACTTAACACATCTGCACCATCTATCTCCGTTATGTCGTATCTCTCACAGCCTAAAAATTCTCTGCCCTTATGCCCCGGCATATGAAATCTTGAAAAGCCGCTATCCGCATATTCTTTCACAAAATCACAGATTGGTGTATCCATCTATTTTGCTCCTTTTTAATCTCTCTTACTTCTTTTAAATTTTGAAATATCATTGACTTTCCAATCGGTATAACCATTTTATAATTTCTCACCGATAATATCACCCATTTTTACAATGGTTTCAAAGTCTTCTTCTGAATTTTTGATTACCTCATCTTTAATCTTTATCATATCTTTTGCAAATGCAAGTATAACCGTAGAACCGCCAAACTCAAAACGGCCTTTCTCCTGTCCCCTTGACACATGGCATTTCTCATTATTGTTTACGATTCTTCCAACCATAAGTGCTCCTACTTCCATCTGAAGTATCTTTCCAAAATTTTCACTGTGCAAAACACAGCACTCCCTTGTATTTTCCTTATATATATCGTAGCCCGCTTCTATCGCAACAGGATTTACTGTATGATAAACACCATTTATCCTCCTTATCGGTCCAAGATAACCATTATCGACATATGAATATCTGTGATAGTCATCAACGCAAAGCCTAAAAACAAGCATATAACCGCCATTATAATAATCTGCAAGTTTTCTGCTCCTCGTAAGGCTTTCAAAGGAATACTTCGCTCCCTTAATCTCATACTCCGAATCATCATCTATCCTGTAAACCGTAAGTTTACTGTCACATGGAGAGCATAACAGCTCAGGTGTCATATCAAATATCCTCTCACCCTCTTTAATCTTCCTCGTAAAAAATTCATTGTAGCTTTTATATTTTTTTTCTTCATACTGTGACATATCAATATTATTTTTTTCTATAAACGGTTTTATTACCGGCACTGAAAGAGGACTGTCCATAAGCCTTCCGCCAAGTTCAGACACTGCCCTACTTGTAAGCACCTTTAAAAGCTGCTTTCCTGCCCCACTTTTATACATTTTTTCAAGGAATTTATCCTGACCGTTTTTTTCCAATCTGCAATTTATTCTTTCAAATTCCATTATATACTCCATTCAGCCTTTATACGGCACTACTTCACTCTACATCTTCCCCTTAACCAGTTTCCACAAAGGTTTCTCAAAGAAATGTGGTTTTGGTACCTTATATTTTGAAAATACAACAACTACTATAACCGCAACCGCCACTAATATCACGAGGAATACTAATGTCTTATTGTCAGGCTTTTTAAGTTTAAAATCAACGATAAACAATGTTCCGACTATTGCTAATGCAAAATATAATACAAGTACAAATACCCTGTCACTCACAAATATCTGAAACATAAACACTAATGGAAGCACGATTGCCATTGATGTTATCGGAAGTCCGTGATAGTACTTGTTTGCTCCCTCCTCGACCTGCTGTCTTCTTGTTTCAAGCACGTTGAAATATGCAAGTCTTATAACTGAACACACACAATAGTAGCCTACAATAAGTATTCCTATCGGTCCTCTCACACCTATGAGAAAACAGATAAGTGCCGGAAAAATACCAAAACATACAACATCACAGAGAGAATCTATCTGTACACCATACAATTTTTCATCATCTGTTCTGTTTTTCTTACTTCTGGCTATCTTTCCATCAAACATATCACAAAGTCCCGAAAGTGCAAGACATGTGACTGCCGTTCTGAATCTTCCATTCATCGCCTGTGTCATACCGATAACTGATATAAACAGACTTACATATGTAAGTATTACCGTATAATCATAAACTCCTATAAGCTTATCCGTAATTTTTTTCTTACTAACATTCTCTTTCATAATAATCCTCATTTCTTTCCAAAATACAACATACCAGTGTGCTACTCTGTAAATATTTGCTATTGTTGTATTTTTTCTGCCACCCATTTTGTCACTTTGCATACACTCTGTACCAAGCAACTTAATTTTTATTTTTTATCTCTTGTTCCAATCCTAAGATATGCGACAACAGTCATAACCGCACTTATCCCAAGCTGAACATAAAAACTTAAACCTCTGCTCACTATCATAACAGGCAGTGTATATTTTTTTGTACATATCTGCACAAATATGTCTTTAAATAATTTTTCGCTTATCCCAAGTCCCCCAGGCAAAGGAAGCATATCAACTGCAACAGATATCATTCCCTGAAGTGTTATAACAACCCCTGCCCCAGCAAGATTAAGCCTGAACGACCTGTATACAAGATATGTAACTGCAAACAGCAGAAATCTCTGAACACATGTTATCAGAAAAACATTTACTATAACCCTTATGTTATTATAAAAAAATTCTGCTGCATTTCTGTACTTTTCCATTGCCTTTTCAAGCCGTTCACCGTATTTTTTTTCTTTGTCCGTCTTAAAAATCCTGTCAAACAGCCTTACGCAGAATAATACTATCCTGCTTGCAAGAGTAGGATGAAATACAAGTATAAGCATACCAAAAACGCACACAACATTCAAGAAAATTCCCAGATAGCACCATCCGTAGATTGGTTTTAAAAATTCCCACACAGCTTCAAGTCTGAATATCATAACAAAAAGTCCAAGCACCACAAGCACAAGTTTGTATGTAATCGTCACAATAAGAAGAACCATCGTTGACGTTGGCAATGACAGTTTATCTTTTTTCATAAAATAAAGCTGCGCCGGCTGACCGCCCGTAGCTGATGGTGTGATAAGTGAAAAGAAAAAGCCCACAAACGAATATAAAAAACAATGCGTCAGTTTTACATTTTCACCTAGAACCTTCATCATATAATAGATTATAACTGACTCTGACTCGATAAAGCAAACAACAAATACCGCACCGAGCATCCAATATCTGAAATCTCCCTGTTTTAAATAAATTAAAAGTTCTGAAAGATTCTCTCCATGAAACACAGAATAAAGCGTGATAATAAGAACCAGCATCAAAAAAGCGGCATTGAAAATATTTTTCTTTACTCCTGACATTTACTCTCTCCCAAATATAACATTATTAACTTTATCAAAAAATCTCCATATCCTTTTATAAAAGTTAGTATGTGTCCCTATAAAATATGACAATTCAGCTATCGCAACCCCTGCGAACACATCAAGTATATAATGCTGTTTGGTAAACTGAGTTGACGCAAACACAAGCACTGCGAACACCGCAGAAAAAACTTTGTACCATACCGGTATATGTTTCTGCTTTCTTATCCCGATAAAACACATCCAGCTCACAAGACAGTGAATTGACGGAAACAGATCCGTAGCAGGATCAACAGTATATATAAATCTCATAAGGATACTCGAAAGCCCGTTTCCCGTAACCTCCGGTCTGACATTGGTAGTCGGCAGTAATATAAAAAATACGCCACAGATAAGTCTTGACAGATAATCCCCCGTCGCAAACTTATACCAATGCTCTCTCTCAGTCCTCGAAATCATTATGTAATTAACAGCCCAGAAAGCAAAGCATATAAGATATATGTATATCCATTCCTTAACAAACGGCAGACTCTTATCAAACTTAGTTGACAAGTCGTAATGCTTAGCATTTTTCATAAGTATCTGTGTTCCCGTATAGACTGCTGAATTAAGCACAAAACAAGAAATAAGCGAAATAACCGTCTGCTTAGGAATCAATTTTCCCACAGACTTCTCATACCATATCCCAAACCTTGTACTTCCAGACTTTTCATCTCTTTTATCTCTCATATCTTTAATTTCCCTTATCCCCCTATTTTTTTACTATTGTATCTTTAACTTTCCATAATCACTTTACATACTTAATAAAGTCAAGCGGATATTCGCAATCCGCTTTGCTACTTGCTCATAACACTATTAGCT
>NZ_JAHLQE010000088.1 GCF_018918235.1 Eubacterium sp. MSJ-13 | reverse complement strand
CGCACGGTGGTGTGAGAGGTCGGGAAATTTAGTTAAATTTCCCTCCTACTCGATTATATAAGTTAAAAAATTCTATTGTTCTATTTACTTTGTTGCCCTCAAAGGGGGTTACTGGTTTAAATCTAATTTACACACCTTATACACTATGCATTACAGTGATATAATAACATATGAAAAAAGCAAACATAACCAATATATACAGCAAAAATGTAATCTGTTTCACATATAATCAATATTATTACATACAATATTTTTATCAGAGTCTTTATAAATCTTATTATAGGATTTATAGATAATTGATAAAATATTTTTGGGAGATGTGTTGATGTTTATTGACGGTGACATAAGAAAGTTTTATAAAAAATATGTTATAGCAGGATTTTTTATTGTTGGGATATTGGGAACGCTATTTCATTTTGTATATGATTGGTCGGGTCAGGCATGGTTTGTTGGATTGTTTGTGCCTGTCAATGAGTCGACATGGGAACATATGAAGTTGTTGTTTATACCTATGCTGCTTTATATTTCTGGCTGCTTTTTATGCGTGAAAAGAAAAATTGACCAAAAATATATTTCAAAGAAAGATAGTACGGGGATAGTGGGTTGTAAGGAAGAAAAGAGTAATGAGTTGTATAGGATTGTATATACAGGATTATTTGGAAATATGGTGGGTACATGGAGTATACCGTTTTTATTTTATGGATATATGGGGATACTTGGGTTTGAGGTGGCGTGGATTGATATAAGTACATTTTTTATTGCTGTTTTTATTGCTTTCGCATTACAATATCATGTGTTGATAAACTCATATAAAAAACAGACAGTAAATTGTGGAAAAACATTGCTGATTGTTAATCTGATACAGCTTTTTGCCTTTATATTGTTGACATATCAGCCGCTTAATCTTGGAATTTTTATAAGTCCAGTATAATACGCAAAAGAAAAGCTGTCTGTTTACTGTCTAAGAAAAGAAAAACTGATATTTTAGTGGTAGAATATGTTTTAGGTATGATATAATGAGTTTTAGAGAAAAACAAGCGACTGCAAAGCAGGCATTTGTTTTTTGAGGCTCATTAATGAGTAAATATTAACTTGCGAAGCAAGTGGAAAAGCTCTGAAAAAGTGTATTAGTGTATTTGCAAGTTGTTTAGGTAAGAAAATAGCTTATAATGAGTCTCAGAGAAAATAAAAGAAATGAGGAGATTTATGGAGAGTTTAAAGAGAATTACTTTGAATCCTGCCAAGTGTGGTCTTGACTTGGGGGATGGAAGTGAGAGAGCAGAGTATGTAAATCAGGATTATATACTGAATGTGCTTGGCAGACCTCACAGAAATATTGGCATTATGTATACATATTATCCTAAGGATAAGGAATGGCCTCAGAGGATAAGTGAGGCTTGCAAGGATATGGAAATTCATTTTCAGTGGGATTATCCGTATGACGATTATTTCCCTTATCTTGGTGGTATAGGCGGCAGCATGGATGGTGAGCCGTTTACTTTTATGCGGGATATCAGAAAACATGGACAGGATGTTGCATTGACACTTACGATAGACTGTTCTTTGGAGGATGAATATCTTAGACAGATTGCGAAGGAGCTTAGAACCTTTGGAAGAATGAGGCTTCGTATAAACCATGAATGTACAGGTGATTGGTTTACTCACAATCAGAGATTTTCATATCAGGAGATAGGTGATTTCTTTGTAAGGTTTGCAAAGATTGTCAAGGAGGAAGCTCCTAATGTATCTATCGTGTATTGTGGAGGTTGTGTTACAAGTCTTGAGGATGATGCACCTATACAGTACGAAAAAGAGTTTACAGAGGCATATAAGGTAGCTGATTACTGGTCAAATGACTGTTATCTTGCACTTCATTATGGATGGCCGTTTGATGTATGTGAGAAAGGTGGAAACAGCTATGCAGTGACACCGCTTGATACATTTGTGGAAAGGCTTGAAAAGACTTCAAAGCGTCTTACAAAGGTTGCTGACAATGTATGTAAGCCTCTTGTTATATCTGAGTTTAATACCGATGGAGATGTGACTGGCCCAAGACGACAGGGTGATTCTATTAAGAAATTTGTTGACAGGATAAAGAAAGATGATGCAGACTGGTTTGATGGTTTTTCTATGTATCAGTTCAGAGACAGGGGACGCCTTGGTCTTGAGATAGAAGATCCAAACAATAAATCAGTGGGAATCGCACAGCCGTTACTTAAACAGTATCAGGAAATTTTAAAAGATCCTTATTTCAAGCCTGTTATTGAGGAAAAAGATAAGGTGGAACTTCCAGCAAAAATGCGCTGGGGCGGTTCTGAAGATGCAGACGGTGTTGCCATTGATATTAAGATGGAAGGAAATCCGGAATTTTTTGAGATTACTTTTGAAGAAGAACTTAATATCATGATGGAGATAAACGGAAGGTGGTTCTATAAAGCACCTGAGACTAAGACTGTTGACCTTATGCCTGCGTTCTTTGACTCAGAAGTAAAAGATGGACAGGTTCTTACATTAAAGATGTTTGCACCACCGGCAACAGGTGAAAATGACGAAAGCCAGGGCGATGATTGGGCGGTTAATTATTATACAGAGATGAAAAAAATACCTGAGCTTCGTATCAGATATGAGGCTGTCGAAGAATTATAGCAATTATTAGAATTTAGAAAATATTGTATTATAAGAAAGGCGGAAAAAAGATGGCAAAGTATATTTATGGAATTGATATAGGCGGAACTACAGTAAAGATGGGACTTTTTGATGAAAAAGGCGATATGCTTGAAAAATGGGAGATTGTTACCAGAAAAGAAAACAATGGTGAAAATATCCTTCCTGATATTGTGAAGTCTATTGAGGAAAAGAATGAAGAAAAATCTATTGAGACAGAAGATATCCTTGGTATTGGAATGGGCGTTCCGGGACCTATAACAGAGGATGGACGAGTTCTTAAATGTGCAAATCTCGGCTGGGGAATTTTCTCTGTTGCAGATGAGATGAGCAAGCTCACAGGTGTTAAAAAAGTAAAAGTTGGTAATGATGCAAATGTCGCAGCTCTTGGCGAACAGTGGCGTGGCGGTGGACGAGGCTTTGACAATATCGTAATGGTTACACTTGGAACAGGTGTAGGCGGCGGAATCATCATGGACGGTAAGATTCTTACAGGTGAAAACGGAGCTGCCGGAGAGATTGGTCATATCACAGTAAATCCTAAGGAGACACTTACATGTGGATGCGGCTGCAAGGGATGCCTTGAGCAGTACAGTTCAGCAACAGGTGTTATCAGGATGGCAAAAGAGCTTCTTGAAGCATCTGACAAGCCTTCTGAGCTTAGAAAATTTGCTGTTGATGAAATAGGCGGCAAAGAAGTTTTTGATGCATATAAGGCAGGAGACGAGATCGCAAAAGAGGTTGTAAATGAATTTGCGATATATCTTGGAATGGGACTTGGAAATGTTGCTTCTGTAGTTGATACACAAGCATTTGTAATTGGCGGAGGTCTGTCTAAGAATGGACCGGTGGTCATCGACATTGTAAAAGAGCAGTACAAGAAGAATGTAATGTTTGCACTTAAAAATACCGAATTCAGACTTGCTGAACTTGGAAATGATGCAGGAATGTATGGTGCGGTACGCATGGTACTTCAGTAAAGCTACATATGCTGTTTTAGGTTAAGGAGCTGTTAAACAGTTGTATAAAGATGAATATAATAAATTATAGATAACAAAAAGACAGGAAAATTTTTTATGTATTAATTTTTCCTGTCTTTCTTTTTATATAATGTTTATTTAAAAATTTTCAGGTATATTTAGTTTATGGCGAAGTTCCTTATCAGTTACGATAGGGGTATTTAACTGTTAAATAAAAATTCTAAAATATAATAATATATTCTCATTTTTTCTAACCTTATACTTAAAAATATCCGATATATTCTATATAATAAAAGTAACTGTATGTGATATATTTATGTATCAATTATCTGATTTAAAAAATATATGTATGAGTTTTCAATAAACGATATGTTACTTTATCATTTTTAGGGAGGAGACAATATGAATATAATTGGTAATAATTCTTTTAAAAGTATAACTTCTGTTTCTAATACTGATATGCTTTTGGTAGAAGAAAAAACAGATATAGATGATGAAAAAAATTCAGGTAATGATAAGAAGAGTGGAGTTGATTGTTTTGAGGAATTATGCAAAAGATTTCCATTCGCATCATTTGTTGTAGAGGATATCTCGGTTGAGAGATTTGAAAATGGATGGCTTCCAAAAGAATACCTACAAAATGTAAAGTTAGGCAATTTTAGTGAATTAGGAACAACAAGCATTGCTTTTGATATTAAAATATTGGAAAAAGCATCAAATGATCCGGAGTTTATGGAAACCTTGATAAATGAGGTGGATTGTATTAATAATAGGTGGTCATCTATGGCTACTCAATGTCAGTGTGATGGAATGAGATATATGTATATGAACTTATTTTTAAGAGAGGATGGCTCTTTTGGAAGTTGTAGTGGGGAGTATCCTGATAAAGTATATTCATATAGCAATTATAAAGAAAATCTGCTAGAATCACAGAAAGATAGTGTTATCAAACAAGTTTTGGATGAGTATGAAAAAAAGAGGCAAGAGGGACTGTATCGTATAGTAGATAAAATTTATGAAAACTCTGAAAAAATAGAAATAAATGTGAGAATGGGAAGTCTTTTAAATGCATTGAAAACAGAAAGGTATGAACAAACATTTTTGTTTTCGGATGAAAAATAATAGGGGAATAGTAACATGTTAAGTAAAGGCAGATGTATTCAAAAAATAAAAAATATGAATTTACGGATGGTGACGGATTTAACAGCATTGTTGATGTGAATAATATACAGAAGATAATCATAAATGGCAAGATATATTGAGGCGATAAGAGTTATTAAGCATATAAAGATGGTCTTAAAGAAATCTTAAATAATTAACTACTTTTTTCTTAAAAAAATATATTGTAATATCCTAAATATAAAATATGAGAAAGAGGAAAATTGTTATATGAAAAAGATATCGGATATTACAAAAATAACCATGTACCGTTTATCAAATACAACAGTGACTTCTATATGCATGATTGTGGGTTTAACAATTTCAATTTTAATGATTTCAATTGGAATCAGCTTTACATTTGAGCATGTTTATGCAGGGAATAACAAAAAAGAGAATACGCCGCCAAATGGAAGTTTATATATGATTTGGGGGCAGAGTGATAAAAAATTAAGTGAAGATGATGTTAAGAATATATTTAAGAATCTCAGGAAGGATACGGGTGTTATTTTTAATGGAATTATGGTTCATGTGGATAAGGCTTCGATAAATACATATAATCCTGTGAGTGCTGAATGGTTTTCTGAGGATGTAAAATGGCATTATCCATTGATTTCAGGAAGATATTATACAATAGGTGAAATAAAAAATAAGAAGAAAGTTGCTCTTATAGGAAAAAATTTAGAAAAATATATTGAAGATAAGAATGGAAAAAAGTATATACATTTAGGCGGTGAACAATATGAAGTATTCGGAGTGATAGGACGAAAAGGCGGTAAATCTTTATGGGATAACAGAATAAGTATTCCTGCAACAGCACTTCCACAAAAGACAGAGGGAAAGCTGGAATTATCAAGTGGAGGTATGACTTTGATTTTATACAATGAATTAGGAAAACTTGACTTTGATAAAAATAATATACAAAAAAATGGAAAAAAATTAGATAAGGGATTTAAAATTGAATATCAAGGAAAGATTAAAACAGAAAATATGGCAGATGAACTGATAAAAAATCAGAATCCTATATATCTGCTATCTGTAATGGGATATGTTGTGACTTTAATTTATTCAATAAATACTGTTATGTTATGGATTGAAAAACGCCGGTATGAAATAGCATTAAGAAAAGCATTTGGATATACTGACAAAGACATTGCAGAAATAATACTTGGGGAATTACTTGGAATATCAGGAATTGCAGCATTTATAGCAATTGTTATCCAGGCAATTTTAGAAATTTTTATTAAGCAGATATCAGATTATACCCTGCGGTTATATCTTCCTAATATTCTTATAGCGTTATTTATAGTATTTTTTACATCAATATTAATATCAATAATTCCAATAATAAAAGCGATGAAGATACCACCTGTCGAAGTTTTGAAAGAAGGTCAGAGTATATGATGGAGATTTTTAAAAGTATATGGAATAAGAAATTAAAAAATTTATTGTTATTATTGCAGGTTATCGTTGTAATAACATATTTTTTTATAACAATGGCATCTATTCAAAAAGCCTTTTATATATACAAGGAAGTTCAAAAAACAATAGATGTAAAAACAAATATATTGTATGATATAGAAGTTCAGAATGATGATCAAGAAATAACTCAATTTAATAATTTTTGTAACGAGGTCAGAAAGATTACATCAGGCAAATTAATAAGTTATGCAAATACAGACTTTCAGAGTGATGCATTTGATAATGAGATAGTAGGAAATTTAAAAATTGATATTGGATTAAAAAATATAAAAAAATTCAAGTTTCAATCCGGAAGATTTTTTGAGGAAAAGGATTTTGGAAGAAAAGTAAATCCGATTATAATTGGAAATAAATTAGCAAAACAATATTCTGTAAGTGTTGGTGATGTTATTAAAGATACTGTGGCAAATAAGAATTGTGAAGTAATTGGAGTATTAAAACCAGACAATCATTGGTTTTTACAATCTATATCAGACGGAGTGATAACATACTTAGATAATCAGATTATTTCGCTAATACCTAAAAAAAATAGTGAAATTCAAATGCATTATTATTTGGTAGCAGATTCAAAAGAGATAAAAGGTAATGTAATCAAAAAAATAAATTCTTTAGCAGAAAAATTTAATATTATTCAGCAGACAAAATTGGTAAGCAGCGAATTAAAGGAGCAGTATAATACAATTGTGTCAGAAAATATAGGGTGGCTTAGCTTTTCGATTCTTATGCTTGTACTGATTGCTTTAGGAACTGCAACTTTAGCAGTTACAAATGTATATTCAAAATGTAAAGAAATAGGTGTTAGGCTGGCTGTGGGATACACTCAGAAACAAATTGTAAATATGTTTTCGATGGAAATATTGAGTATAGTTATGGCAGCTTATGTATTTTCAGGTATTATAGGAATCCTTTGTATTGGAAATGGAATGAGTGTTATCGGTAATGTGGTATGTTCTGATGGTTATATTTTTTCAGGTGATATCGCACTAATAGGTGGAGTGGCAGCAGTTTTAATGTGTATTCCGTCTGTTATATCTTTAAAAATATGTATGCGAAAATTGAAACCGATAGGCTTAATAGGAGGAAGATGATAATGACAGTTGCACAATTAAAAAATATAAGTAAGATATATGGAAAAGGTGAGTCTGAGACAGTTGCACTTAATAATATAGATTTTAAGATAGAACAGGGAGATTTTTGGGCTGTAATAGGGCCATCGGGTTCTGGTAAGTCAACCCTTTTAAATATTCTTGGATGTATGGATGTACCGACAAGTGGTGAGTATTATTTAAATGGACAGCTTGTAAATGACTTTTCAAATGAACAACTAAGCAAAGCAAGAAATGAAGTAATAAGTTTTGTTTTTCAGTATTTTGCACTCTTAAATGAATATACGGTTTATGATAATATAATGCTTCCCTTAAACTGTAGAAAAATGTCTATGACGGAAAAAAAGAAACGGATAAATTATTATATGGAGAGACTTGGAATAGAAAAACTTTCAAAAAAGAAGCCTGCACAAATATCTGGAGGTCAGCAGCAGAGGGTTGCTATAGCAAGAGCAATGGTGACATGCCCTGATATCATACTTGCGGATGAACCAACTGGGGCATTGGACAGAAAGACAGGAGAAGAATTAATGAATCTTTTTCAGGAAATAAATAATGAGGGAAAAACAATAGTGCTTGTTACGCATGATATGAAGGTGGCAGCTAAGGCACAAAGACAACTTATAATAGAGGATGGAAAGAGCAAGATAGTTGAATAGTTATTGTACATAAATAGTGTGTATGTATATAAAATTTTAAAGCAGGATTGTGAAACAGCAATCCTGCTTTTTTACATATTTCTGTTCATAAATATGGTGCGACTTGCGAATATCTGCTTGACTTTTCCAAAAATAAATAAAAATATTCTGCATCATCTTACAATGTCATATCGTTATTATTTATAACAGAGAAATTAGTATGGTTATTGTTTATTCGCAGGCATGAAATCAGTTTTCAAGCTATGTATTAATAATTGAGTTTCACAACATATAAGTGAAAACCTAATAAGTAGAGTTTATGTTTTGCACAAACATTCCATATGTAAAAATGATGACAATAAGGGAGGATGATGGTTATGAAAAAAATTATTGTTAATTTAATTGTGATTTTATTTGTTATTTGTGGATATGGTTCGGTGAAAGCACAGGCATATTCAGTTGAGCTTATTGAAAATGGAATATATGCAAAGTATATTCCTAAAAATGTTTTGGAAACTGCACCTGTTATGTTTAAAAAGAATGTTGATAAAGTTATAAAATATTATCAAAAGCATAAAAATGAAAGTGATTATGATTTTTTGCAGAATGTACCACTGGCATATAAGAATCTGCATGATGCTATAGGTGATTTAAAGGATGATGATAAAATAGTTATCTGCAATCCGTTTGAAATTTATGAGCCGGCTCAGGAAGATACAAATAATGAATACGGTGATGATGTATATTATTTTGTGGTAAAGAAAAATAATAAAAAATTCTGTTTGTTTAGTATCTTGCAGGAGGATGGCAAGCTTAAATTTAATTATGATAAGATTTGGGACAAATATACCGCCATTAAAAATAAGATAACTGATGATACATTATTTTATTGGATAGATAGGAGTATATATGCACAAACAGAAGAGAAAAATGAAATGGTATATGATGGCTCCAATGCTGGAGGCGAAGAAATGATGGATGGTTCAGAAAATTATATTGAATTTAATTATTCAAAGTTTAAACAAATAAGTTACGATGAAAAGAAGAAAGTAATAATAAAGTATTTAAAAAAGACAGCAGAAACATCTGGTGAGAATGGAAAAAAGCTTATGGATAAGACAAGTGGTTCAGAGGGGACAGGAAAAATATCAGATAAAAAGGAAACTAGCAAGATTGATGGTTTAGATTTATCAGATGAGATAAACGATTATGATAGCAGTGAAAATGTGAAAAAGGATGGGGATAGAGGTATAGGTGTCAAAAAAACAGTGGCAGTAGTCGGAATGGCGGGTGTTATCATAATTGTGGCAGCAGGAATTTTGTATAAAAGAAAACATCAGTAACTTTGCATAGCATTTTTACAAACAGAGAAATATGCGTTATCTTTAAAGAATGATATTCAGATGGTTCAGGAACAAAAATAGTAATAAACTTTTTTCATTACGCATATATATTTAGTAAGAGAAGTTGATAGCACTGTTTGCATTATAAAGTGTGAATAGTGATGAGCTGCTTAATAGCTTTTTATATTTAAGATATAACTTATGGGGGTTGCCATGTCAAAAACAAAGATTGTGGTTTTGCGTATGAAGGAAGTAGTATATACGGCTGTGTTTGTCGGAATAGGAATTTTGCTGCTTATTGTTTTATTTTTTATGTTTGGCAGACAAAATTCTCCAAAAAGTGAGAGTACGCAGAATAACATAAATAATGAAAGCAGTACATATAAAAATGATGCAGTATATAGAGCGGGAGTTTATGAGAGTCAGTTTGTGATAGGAGAAAATACAATAAATCTTGAAGTGGCTCTTGATGAGGAACAGGTTAAGTCTGTTAAGGTTAAGAATTTGGATGATTCGGTAGAAACTATGTATCCGCTTATGAAATCGGCGGTTAAGGATGTGTCAAAGCAGCTTTCATCTGGTGTTTCAATCGATGAAGTTGTATTGTCAAAGAATTCAATGTATACTGAAAAACTTATTCTTGATGCGGTTAAAACGGTGCTTGATGAGCAGAGGTTGTAAGTATTATTGATTAAAAAAGCAAACAGCGGCAGTTGGTTTGGGGTGATAAATTAATAATGCAATATTTAGCAGAGGTGCAATAAATGCGTATATTCACAAAGCATATCATGCTTACATAAAACGTGGTAATTACTGTGAATGACAGCCTATTGGCCTCTGTTTTGTGTTATACTGTAAGTATAACATTTATACTGAGATTATAAACTACAGGAGAAAGGATAACGGGATGGCAGTTCAGTTTATTTTTGGTGGTTCAGGCAGAGGTAAGACTTATTTTTTGCAGCATAAGATTATGGAGGAGGCTGTGAAAAATCCTAAGAAGAATTACATTATGATAGTGCCTGAGCAGTTTACCATGCAGACGCAGAAGGATATGATAAAGATAAGTCCTGGACATGGCATTATGAATGTTGATGTGCAGAGTTTTGTGAGGCTTGCGTTCAGGGTATTTTCGGAGACAGGTGCAGAAAATTTGCAGGTGCTTGATGATCTTGGAAAGATTATGATATTGAAAAAAGTGCTTGGTCAAAAAAAGGACGAGCTTAAATATTTTGGAAGGAATATAAATAAGGACGGTTATATTTCTGAGATTAAGTCGTTTATGTCAGAGCTTATACAGTATGGTGCTGATGAGGACGAGATAGACAGGATGATTAAGGCTTCTGAAAAAAAAACTGTTCTTAAATATAAATTGCAGGATATGTCAGTGGCTTTTAAGACATTTAAGGAGTATATTGAAAAAAATTATATTACATCTGAGGAGCTTTTAAGTGTGTTTGCCGATGTGATATCGCAGTCAGAACTTCTTAATGGAGCAGTGATATGTCTTGATGAATTTACGGGATTTACGCCGCTTCAGTACAGGCTTCTGCGTGAACTTATAAAGACGGCTGAAATGGTCTATGTTACGGTGACAGCTGATGACAGGGAGTCGGTTATAAATAAAGGAAAAAATTATCAGTTATTTTTTATGAGCAGAAAGACAGTTCACAATATAAGGCAGATTGCAGGTGAAACAGGTGTTGAAGTTTTAGATGACATATGGACTGGAAAAGAGATAAGCCAGACTAGATTTGGTGAGTCAGAGGAGCTTGAGTGGCTTGAACGCAATCTGTTCAGATATCCGTATAAAAAATATAAAAAGAAAAACAAAGTTTCTGATATAAGCTGTCATGTGCTTAAATATGCCGAAGATGAGGTTGATTTTGTAGTTCAGAAGATAAAGAGACTTCTTGTTGGTGGGGACTGCCGTTACAGGGACATTGCTATTGTTGCCGGAAGTCTTGAAACATACGGAAGTATTATCGAGCATGCAATGAAAAAGGCGGGGATTGCCTGTTTTGTTGACCAGAAAAGAGGTGTTCAGTCTAGTGTGCTGGTGCGTGCGATTGATGCACTTTTGCAGATAATAATAAAAGATTTTGCTTATGAAGATGTGATGGACTATCTGAAAAGCTGTCTTTCCTGGACGAGTGACAGTCAGAATGATATTCTTGACAATTATCTTCTAGCTACGGGAATCAGGGGTTTTAAATCGTGGAACAGGGAGTGGAATACGACATATGCTTACAGAAAAATGACTGACGAGTCAAAGGAGTTTGCAAACGGGGTTGTTGAGAATGTAAGGCTTAGTGTTCTTGAAAATATGTCAGAGCTTTATGAGAAAACGGCAAAAGGAAAGCATACAGTAAGGGAATATGCTGCGGTTTTATTTGAGTTTTTTGAGAGACAGCATTTTTATGAAAAACTTATGGAATTTGCTGACGATTACGAAGAAAATGAAAATTTTGATATGGCGAGTGAGTACAGGCAGCTTTATGGAATGGTTATAGAAGTTTTTGAAAAACTTGTTTCGCTTATGGGTGACGAGGAGATGTCACTTAAAGAATTTAAGGATATTCTTGATGTTGGATTTTCTGAGGCGAGGATAGGAGTGATTCCGCCGGGGATAGATCAGGTTATGGCTGGTGATTTGTCAAGAACCAGGATTTCAAATATAAAATATATGTTTCTTGTGGGGGCTAATTCATCAAATATTCCAAAGGGCAGTGGAAACGGCGGTATTATTTCAGAGTCGGAGAGAAATTTTCTTGCAGAAAATAAATTTGAACTTGCACCTACGGCAAGGCAGCAGGTATATACGGAGCAGTTTTATCTTTATTTAAACCTCACAAAGCCCTCAAAACATTTATATATAACATATTGTGACAGCGAGAGAGATGGAAGTGTAAATGAGCCGTCATATATTATTTCGAGGATAAATAAGATTTTTCCGGAAATAAGCGTTAAGTTTGAGGAGAGAAAGCAAAGTGAAGAAAACGCATGGTCTGATGATGAGGGAAAGAAGTATCTTATCGCAGGTCTTAGAAATGGGGATTTTTCTGATAAAAAATGGCAGGAAATATATAATTGTTATTTTAGTTCAGAGGACAATAAAAAGACACTTGATAAAATATTGACAGCGGCTTTCTTTAAAGAAAACAAGAGTAATATTTCAAAGAAGATCGCTAAGAGTCTTTATCCGGAAAATCTCAGAGGAAGTACATCGCAGCTTGAGAAATATGCAGCTTGTGCATTTTCGTATTTTATGCAGTATGGTCTTAAACTTCAGGAGAGGCAGGAACACAATATTGAGGCGTATGACATAGGAAATATCGTACATGAGGCTCTTGATATGTATACAAAAATACTTCTTGCCGGTAATAGAAGATGGCAGGATGTTGATAAAAAAGAGCAGGAAAAGATAGCAGGTGAATGTGTTGAGAAAGCTGTAAGTCTTTGCAAAGATGGGATTATGAGGGACACGAGCAGAAACCAGTATATGATAAAGCGTATTCACAATGTTGTTAATAAGACAATATGGGCGATTTCAAAACAGATGAGTCAGGGAAGTTTTGATACTATTGAGAGTGAGATTATTTTTGAAACTGTAGGAAAAGCTGAAGAAACAGATGAGGAGCTTATAAAACTTGTTGGAAAGATTGACAGACTTGACAGTTTTTCAGATGGTTCAAAGCACTATGTGAGAGTTGTCGATTATAAGACGGGAAACAAGGAGCTGTCACTTAGCGAGCTTTATTATGGGCTTCAGATGCAGCTTGTTATTTATCTTAAAGCGAGTATTGATAATAAATCTAAAACTGAAAAGATTGTTGTGCCCGCAGGTATGCTTTATTATAGGATTAAAGATCCTATTTTAAATGAGAAAGTTACACCTGAGAATGTTGAGCAGAAAACTTTGGAATCACTTGCAATGAATGGACTTGTAAACGGGGACTTTCCTATGCTTGAAGGAAACGACAGAAATCTTGAACAGAATAATGGCGTGTACAAGTCTGACTATATTTCATGGGTAAGTAATATCGAGACAGGAAAAAAAGGTCAGCTCAAGAAAAGTTCGGGCGTCACAAATACGGATTGTCTTAATGAACTTATTAGGTTTACGGAGAAAAAAGTTGTGGATATGTCTGAGGAGATACTTGACGGAAATACGCTTGTAAATCCGTATAAAACGACTGATTCACAGCCCAAATCTGCATGTATGTATTGTGGATTTAAGAGCGTGTGCAGATTTGACAGCAGGCTTTACGGAAATGATTATAGGGTGTTTGAAAAGTTGTCGGATGATGATGTGATGAGGCTTATTCATCGTGAACTGTCGGAGGAGGAATAATATGGGTGATACAAGATGGACGGATGACCAGCAGAGAGTTATTGATGCAAGGGACTGCAATCTTTTGGTTTCAGCAGCGGCTGGTTCGGGCAAGACTGCGGTGTTAGTAGAACGAATTATAAAAATGATAACTGATGAGAAAAACAATGTGGATATTGACAGACTGCTGGTGGTTACTTTTACAAATGCGGCGGCGGCAGAAATGAAAACAAGAGTAGGCGAGGCAATAGAGAAAAGGCTTCTTGAAGAACCTGACAATGAACATCTGCAAAGGCAGGCTTCGCTTCTTCATAATGCACAGATTACGACAATGCACAGTTTTTGTCAGTATGTTATAAGAAATTATTTTCATGTGATAGATATTGACCCTGTATTTAAGGTTGCAAATGAGAATGATATGAAGATTGCTCAGAGTGAAATTCTTGCTGAGCTTATTGAGCAGCGGTATGAAACAGAAAAAGATAATGAAAATTCAGCGTTTTATTTATTTTCAGAAATGTTTGCTCATGGTCGTAATGACAGTAAGATTGAGTCGATCGTGCTTGAATTATATGGGAAAGCCATGAGTTATCCGTGGCCTGAGAAATGGCTTAATTCTATTATGGATATCTACAAATGTAGGAATATTCATGAACTTGAAAATACAAAATGGATAGGTGAGCTTGTAAGTTATGTAAAAGAGCTTGTAAATTCTTATAAATTACTTGCGAAAAAAGCGGTAAGATTATGTGATGAGCCTGACGGTCCTGCAAAATACAGGGCAGCTTTTGAGGACGATATAAGGCAGTTTGATGATATATGCAGGGCACAGAATTTTGAGGAATTGTATGATGCATTTAGAAAAGTTTCAAAGATGGACAAAGGAAGAATCACCAAGAAAGATAATGTGGATGCAGAAAAAAAGGATATGGCGAGTGCATTCAGGGATTCTTATTTTTCAAGTCAGGGAGGAATGATAAAACTTCAGGAGAAATTTTTCAACAAAACTTTGGAACAGCAGATACAGGAATTAAATGAGATGGCACCTGCCGTAGAGGAACTTGTAAAGCTGACGATTGATTTTATTCAGGTATTTGCGAAAAGAAAGAGAGAAGACGGGGTTATTGATTTTAGCGATATGGAGCATTTTGCTCTTGCAATACTGACAAGTGAAAATGAGGACGGTGAGATAGTTCCAAGTAAGGTGGCGGAGGAACTAAGAGAGTATTATCAGGAGATAATGACAGATGAGTATCAGGACAGCAACTATGTTCAGGAGCTTATACTTACCAGTATTTCGGGAGAGCCTGTGGCGGCTCCGTATATGTTTATGGTAGGTGATGTGAAACAGAGTATTTACGGTTTCAGACTGGCAAGACCTGAATTGTTTATGAATAAATACAACAGTTATAGTCTTGAGGAAGGCACAAAGGAGCATAGAATTGACTTAAAGCAGAATTTCAGAAGCAGAGCGTGTGTGCTTGAAAGTTCAAATGCAGTCTTCGAGAAGATAATGAAACCATGTCTTGGCGGTGTTGAGTATGATGAAGCGGCAAGGCTTGTGCCGGGGAGAGTTTACGAGGAGACAGACAAAAAAACGGCAGAAAAGGCTTCAATTATTCTTATTGACAAAAAAGCAGATAATGATGATGGAATGATGGACAAAGAGCTTGAAGCCGCAGCTATCGGAAATAAGATAATTGAGCTCGTGCAGGGTGAAAATCCGCTTTATGTGATGGGAAAACAGGGCTATCACAGGGTTACATACAGTGATATTGTAATACTTTTAAGAAGTGTTCAAGGGTGGACAGAACCTTTCCTTGAAACGCTGTCAGATATGGGAATACCGGTATCAGCGGGTACGAAAGCAGGATTTTATGATTCAATAGAAATTCTTACAATGACAAATCTGCTCAGGATAATAGATAATCCGAGACAGGATATACCGCTTGTGTCAGTGCTTCGTTCCATCTTTGTAGGGCTTAGTGATAATGAGCTTGCAGCAATAGCTGTAATGCCAAGAACGCTTGATTACTGGGATGCGATAAGTCTTTATGTAAAGACGGTAAGGAAGGAGGAAGGCACACAAAAGTATTCTACAAACATAGTTCTTGATGAAAAAGAGGCAGATGAACTTGCTTGTAAACTGGAAGAATTTATGGGCAGATTAAATTATTATCGTGAGATGGCAAAGGAACTTCCGGTTGATAAGATAATACAGGATATTTATGATAAAACCGATTTTTACGATATTATGTCGGCAATGCCAGCAGGTGAAAAAAGAGCAGCAAATCTTGATATTTTACTTGGACAGGCGAGAGATTATGCGGCAAATGGGCATCATGGAATATTTAAGTTTACGCATTTTGTTGAAAACATAAAAAAGGCATCTCTTGATATTGGTGAGGCATCAGTAAACAATGAGAGCATGAATACGGTAAGAATAATGACAATGCATAAAAGCAAGGGACTTCAGTTTCCAGTCGTGTTTGTATCAGGACTTGGAAAAAGCGTAAATCTGATGGAGGCAAACGACAGAGTTATAATAAATTCAGATTATGGTGTCGGAACTGATTATGTAAATCTTGAACTTATGTATACAGAAAAAAGTCTGTTCAACAATTTCCTCAGAAGCAGGATAAAAGTAAATGCACTTGCAGAGGAAGTAAGGATGCTTTATGTTGCTATGACAAGAGCAGAGGAAAAACTTTTTCTTACGGGAGTATCTGCAAATATTTTGCAGGGAAACATAGGTGCAAGAGGAGAGGGAAAAAAGAAGATAACGACATGGAAAGAAAAGGGACAAAACCTTGAATTTTCAGGACTTCTCTCGCTTACAAGGCACATAGATATGATAATGGCAGCAATAGCTGACAGACCTGTTTTTAAGGAGTGCATTGAAGAACTTGAACCTGAAAAGGTGTATGGAACAAATGATGAACTTTTTGACCTTGAAGTAGTATCGGTCAACAATATTGTAAGCGTATCTAAAGAAAATCGTGAGATAGCAAAACAGAAGAAAAAACAACTTATAAACTGGGATTCATCAAGAGTTTATGATAAAGATATGAAAGATTATATAGAACAGAACAGGGAATTTGCATATAAATATGAGGATGAACTTGGAATTCCGGTGAAAGTGTCGGTATCTGAACTTAAAAGAATAGCGATGGAAAAACTTGATGAGTTTAATGCAGGGGATATTGAGGAAAATCCGGTCAGAGAAGAGGAAATTTCACTTTTTGATAGCGTAGATAGGGAGAAAGAAAGCAGGTACGCAGACATACCACGACCTGATTTTATGAAAAAAGAGGAAGTAAAGACAGGGGCTTCAAGGGGAACACTTTATCATCTTGTTATGGAGCATATTCCATATGAAAGACTTGATAAAGATTTTGACTTTGCAGTATTTATCGAAGAACTTGTGCAGAGTGGATATATGGCACATGAAGATGCAAAAGCATTGAATGTAAAGAAGTTTGAGTGGTTTGCAAAAAGTAAATTATGCAGCAGGATGAGGGCGGCAGCAGTATCTGGAGAACTTAAAAGAGAGCAGCCGTTTATGATAGGAATACCAGCGAATGAAGTATATCCTGATAAGAGCGACAGTAATGAACTTATAATGATTCAGGGAATTATTGATGCATTTTTCTATGAGGGTGAGAACATAATCCTTGTTGATTATAAGACGGATTTTGTTATGAAAGGGCAGGAAGAAAAACTGGTAGAAAGGTATAAAACACAGCTAGATTATTATGCCAGAGCGATTGAGAGTGTGACAGGAAAGAAGGTTAAAGAGAAAGTTATTTATTCATTTTCGCTTGGCAAGGTGATTGAGGTGGGGGGAATTTTTTAGTGTTTTGAGTTATAATACAATATGGGTAATGTAAACAAAAAAATAATCAGATTTACATTACCCATATTTTGCTTTTTATAAATAATCAGATTTATTATAATAATTGTATTATAATCATTATAACTGTTTCTCCAACTTCTCAATATCCTTAATCCACATATTGACAGATGCATCACTAGGCATACGCCAGTCACCTCGCGGAGAGAGTGCAACACTTCCGACTTTTGGTCCGTCGGGGAGGCATGAGCGTTTGAACTGCTGTGCAAAGAAACGCCAGTAGAATGTCCTTAACCATTTATATATGGTTTCTTTATCGTAGTCACCGTCAAACGTGTATTTTGCAAGGCGGTATATCTTTGAAGGTGTGTAGCCAAATCGCATAATATAATATAAGAAGAAATCGTGCAATTCATATGGTCCGACTAGGTCTTCTGTTTTCTGTGCAATCTTTCCATCTTTGTCAGGTGGAAGAAGTTCAGGACTTACAGGGGTGTCGAGTACATCCATAAGTACATCATGAAGCTGTTTATCTGGTGTTGTCTCAGCATAATATAAGACAAGATATCTTACGAGTGTTTTTGGTACGGAGCAGTTTACGCCATACATTGACATATGGTCACCGTTATAAGTTGCCCATCCGAGTGCGAGTTCAGACATATCACCTGTTCCTATTACCATTCCGTTTAGCTCATTGGCAAGGTTCATAAGGATAAGTGTGCGCTGTCTTGCCTGAGAATTTTCGTAAGTTACATCATGGATTGAACTGTCGTGTCCTATATCTCTGAAATGAAGATTAACTGCTTCATGGATAGGGACTTCCTTAAGTGTTGCACCTATTTTTTCAGTCAGGATACACGCATTCTGGTAAGTGCGGTCGGTTGTTCCAAAGCATGGCATTGTTACTGCACAGATACCGCTTCTGTCAAGTCCCAGCATATCAAAGGCTTTTGCGGTGACTAAGAGTGCAAGTGTTGAATCAAGACCACCTGAAATACCGATTACGGCTGATTTGCAATGAGTGTGTTCAAGTCGTTTTTTAAGTCCTTTTGCCTGAATGTTCAGTATTTCATCACATCTGCGGTCACGATCGTTTTTATCATTAGGTACGAATGGTGTTTTTTCAAAATGGCGTGTAAGATTAGTTTCGCCAATATTTTTAAATTCAAATTCAGTTACTTCATAACCGTTCTCTTCAGGATTATTAATGGTAAAAGTTGACATTCTTCTGCGTTCGCTTACAAGTCTGCCAAGATCAAGTTCACTTATTGTCATACCATTTTCAAATCGTTGTGTTTCGGAGAGGATGCTTCCGTTTTCTGCTATAAGGTTGTGGCCTGCAAAGACAAGGTCTGTTGAGGATTCACCCTCACCGGCATCAGCATAAATATAGCCGCTTACAAGTCGGGCTGACTGATTTTTTACGAGTTCACGCCTGTAGAGGTCTTTGCCTGTAGTTTCATCACTTGCTGAAAGGTTTGCAATAACGGTGGCAGATGACATAGCATGATAACATGATGGAGGAACAGGCATCCATAAATCCTCACATATATCAATGCCTATAACAAGTTCTGCAAGATTTTCGGCTTTGAAAAGCTGGTTTGCACCAAATGGTACAAATGAACCGGAATCGCCAAGTTCAGGTATATTTATATAAGATACTTCTTTATTTCCAACAGTGAAATGTCTTGCTTCGTAAAATTCTGAATAATTTGGAATATGCTGTTTTGGAACGATTCCAAGAAGGTCTCCGTTAAATACAATGGCAGCAACATTATAAAGTTTAAAGTTGTACATAAATGGAAGTCCGACAATAGTTACCATATCGAGGTCTTCTGATGCTTTGATTATTTTTTTTAAACCGTCAAGTGAGCCTTTGAGAAGAATATCTTGTAAAAAAAGATCATTGCAGGTATAACCAGATATTACAAGTTCTGGGAAAACGGCAAGTTTCACGCCTTGTTTATGTGTATCATTCATTGCTTTTATGATGTTTTCTGTATTAAAATCCGTATCACCGACTTTAATATCAGGGGTGATAGCGGCAGTTTTAAAAAATTTGTCTTTCATTGTTACCTCCGTTTTTGGAAAAAATATTTTTTATTTCTTTGTATTAGCTGAATATTTGGAAATTATTGTACCACAAATTTAAATAAAAAAGGGGATTTTAGACAAAAAAATAAGAATCGCCTGGAGTGACGATTCTTAAGGAGAAGGTATGAAAAAAATTTAAGCACTATCAAATGATTTCGTTTCATTTGATGATGTTATAGTAACAATTGAATGTGAACTTGCAATGTTGTTTTTGTTAATTAAATGTGAACAATTTTTTAAATAAAAAAATCAGGAGGCATATAAACAGTCATCCTGATTTCTTTTGGGCGTTAAAAAATATTAAATTAAGTTTATGAGTGTCACTGTACTGTCATTATCAGATAAAAGTGACATTCGTAAATATATATGTCCTATATATCTGTCATGTGTCTGACACATCAACATGTCAGATATTACGCTTTAAAAACAATTTGGTCAAGGGGGAGGACATAAGTAAAAAATAATATACAGAATTAATGTGTTTTATGCTATTATAATAAGTATAAAAGTAAAAAACTTAATTTTATTAGGTGGTAAATTTAGCATTTGACTTGCATAAAGCTTAGCAGGTGGACTATAGAGAATGAAAATATACCTAAATTGTGGAGGAAAAGATGAAAAACGATGAGTTAGACAATATTGACAAAATGATAATAACGATGCTTCAGGAGAATGCAAGAATGTCGTTAAAGGATATAGCACAAAAAGTTTACCTGTCATCACCTGCAGTGTCGGCAAGAATTGACAATCTGGTACAGAGTGGATATATAGAGGGATTTCATGCAAGAATAAATCCGATAAAGTTGGGATATCACATAAAAGCATTTATCAATCTTGAGGTGTCACCAATCGACAAAAAAGATTTTTATCCATATATAAATAGTTGCAAAAATGTTGTAGAATGTAATTGTGTAACAGGTGATTATTCAATGCTGCTGGAAGTTTTGTTTCCAAGTACCGATGAGTTGGATCAGTTTATTGGAGAGTTACAGAAGTATGGAAGGACAAAAACACTTATCGTATTTTCAACATGCGTAGAGTATAGGGGACTTCAGATGTAATAATGGAGGATGAAATTTGGAATTTACAAAAGCGTTTGACAATATGCCTGTAGGTGTACTGGTAGTCAGACGAAATTTAGAAAAAAATAATGGATTTGAGGAAGTTTATCTAAACGATGCTCTTAAAAACAAAGAAAATCTGGCAGACATATCTGACAATGGTATTCTTCTTAATCTTTTTAGTGACAGATATGATCAGTTAAAACAGGTGATTAATGATATTTTTGAGGAAAAAAAGAAGACGGAAGTGATTTCTTCATATAATGTGTGTCTTGGAGGTTATTTTTCAACGGAATTTTATCTTGCCGGAGATAAAGATTATTGTATATGTGTGTTTAGGGAAGAAATGGAGATTGTCGGAAGCAGAAATATTCTTGCGGCGATAAAAGATGTATTTTATGTAGTTTCTATCTGCAATATGAAATATGATACTATTTATATTTTTGAGCAGATGCGTGGAGATGAGCATGCGACAAGTCAGATGATAAATTATACACAGTATGTTTCGCAGGTTACAGAGAAGATTATATCAAAAGAATATTGGGAAGATGTAGTAAAGTTCATGGATAAAGATCATATTAGAAAGATTCTTTCAGAAGAAAACAGAATGGTTTCTTTTGAGTATAAAAGGTATATAAGTACTGAAAAGAAATTATTATGGAGTCGTATGAGTTTTATCTGGCTTAATAATGATGAGACAGGTAAAGTAAAAGAATGTGTTATGCTGGTCAAAGATATTCATGAGGAAAAAATAAAAGAAATAATGGAAAATAAATCTCTTAGATGTGCATATGATGTTTCGAGGGTAGCAAATGAATCAAAAAATGCGTTTCTTCGTCATATAGGGCATCATATGAAAATGCCTGTTAATTATATTGTTGGAGTTACAGATATGCTTAGTGCTTCAAAGAGATATTATGATGATAATGAGGTATACATAAAAAAAATAAAAGAGGCATCTAATGAACTACTTGAAAATATAAATAAAATTGTTGATGTAAGCAGAATAGAAGCAGGGGATATAGAGTTTTTGTTTGAAAGAATATCTATAAATGAACTTTTAAAAGAGATTATAGATGAAATAGGTGAGTATATATCAAAGAGGGGGCATGTGCTTAATATAAATCTTGACAATGTTGTACATGATCATGTATTTATTGATAAAATTAGGTTAAAACAGATAATAAAGAATATTTTATTAAATGCAGTTCAATATACAGAGGATTATGGGAAGATAGATATTACGGTGGTCGAGAGCAAACAGAAATTTGGGGATATTTTTATATACAGATTTATTATAGAAGATAACGGACCGGGAATAGATAAGAGGATTATTGATAATGCAGTAAAAAGTATCCCATTGGAGTCGGGCAGCAGATCAGAGAAGCTTGGAATTGGTCTTGGATTGTGGATTTCAAAAAATATTATAAGGGTTTTGAATGGTGAATTGAAAATAGAGAGTGAAAAAGGTGTTGGGACTAAGTGTACGGTGAGTGTACCTATATCAACAGATAAAAATTATTTTCAGGATGGATATAGTTCAATTAAAGATAATACAATATCTGAAATAGGTCAAAAATTAAAAGGTGATGTAAAAAGAATTTTGATAGTTCAAAATTTAATAACATCAAAAAATGCGTTAAGACAAAAACTTATTTGTCTTGGATTTGCTGTAGAGAGTGCTTCGACCGGGAAAGAGGCATTAAATATGTATAAGGAGAATGGAACAGGGTATTATTCAGCAATAATGACTGATACACAGCTTCCTGAAAAAAATGGATACGATCTTGCTTTAGAAATAAGAAAATATGAAAAGAAAAGTGGCGGCTGTATTCCTATAATCGCTATGTCAAAATTTGAAGGTTTTGAGGATAATATTTATTCAAAGGGAATGGGAATAACATTACAGATTGACAAGGACGCAGATATATCTGTATTAAGGGCGGCATTTGATAAGGTTAATATATAAAAGTATATCAGATATGAGAGATATCATATCTGATATATTAGTGATTGATATTGGAAATAAATTGGATGTTCACTCGATGGTCAAAAAGTTTAATTTTCGTTGTTATTTATATTTTCCTGTGAGCAGCACTCGCCGCAAAGTCCATGAAAAAGGACAGTGTGTCCTTCAATTCTGCCTGGAAAATTAGCGCTGGCAATAATATCAATATGGCTTATAGAATCCATTTCAATATCTAATAATTTTTTGCAGGATCTGCAAAAAAAATGATTGTGGGGAAGAGGGTTTCCATCAAAGTGTACAAAGCCATCACCACAATCAATCTGAATAGCTTCTCCATGTTCTACAAGAAAATTCAGGTTTCTATAGACAGTACCTAAGCTTATGTTAGGAAAAATTTTTTGCATGTTTAAATAAACATTGTCAGCTGTAGGATGGCATGTGACAGATTTAAGATAATCTTTAATGGCCTCACGTTGTTTGCTGTAACGAATTATAGACATAAAAATCACTCCTATATAATAGTACAAAATAAAAGATTTTAAGGATGTAAACAATAATAATTACTAATATAATATATTATAACAATAAAATAACAGTATGTCAAAGAATTATATTGGAAATAGTAGTGGAAAATGTAAAAAAGTATTGTATAATATAAATGATAATAAAATATAAAATTTCGCCAGAAAAAGTTTTTACGAAAGTATAATAAGCAATAAAAGGAGAACAAACAATATGGCACAGATGCGTATTCGTTTGAACAGATTGAAAAGCGGGATGATAATAAAGGATAATATCTATTCAAAAACAGGGACGTTTTTGATCGGTTCTGGAACGGTAGTTAATCAGGACATTATTTCATTGTTGACAAAACATTTTATAGATTTTGTAACAGTTGAATATAATGTAGTTGGAGAAAGTGAACAGGAAGTAAGCAAGATAACACCCGAGCAGGAGAAAGAGTTTAAGAAAGGTTTTCAGATAGCGGAAGATACAATATCAAAAAATCTTAAAGAAATTGTATCAAATGATAAAGATGTAGATGTAAATGAGTTATTGGATTCGCTGAATGAAGTTGTGATTAAGGCAAACAGTACGGTAAATTTATGTGTTTTATTATCTAAAATGAAAGAGAATGCAGAGGGGTTGTACACACATTCAGTTAATACAGCATTGTGGGGACAGATACTTGCAGGGTGGCTTGGATATAGAGAAGAAATGATTGAGAGAGTTGCGATTGCAGGAATTTTACATGACATAGGAATATTGAAGTTTTCACAAAATGAATTAAATGGATTTTCTTTTCATAAAGAAATTGAAACAGCGACATTTTCAAAACACACAATGTATGGATATGAACTTATTAAAAATAAAAATTTAGATCAAAGTATCAAGCAAGCAGTTTTAACGCATCATGAACATGCGGATGGTTCAGGTTTTCCACTTGGCGTTGATAACAGAAACATAAATCCTATAGCAAAAGTTGTAGCGATTGCAGATATTTATGATACGATGCTTATGAGGGAAAATGGCTATAAAAAGATGTCTCCTTTTGAAGTTTTAATACAGTTAAACGAGACACAGAGCAGGAATTATGATCCAGGTGTACTTATGACCTTTACATCAAGACTTGCGCAGACATTTATTCAGTGCAGGGTGAGATTGAATAATGGGCAGGAAGGAAAAATAATATTATTTAATAAGTACAATGCTTTAAGACCATTGATTCAGATTGGAACAGGATTTGTGGATCTTGCCTTAAGAAAAGATTTGTATATAGTTGAACTGCTTTATTAAAATGGTTGACGGTGAAAATATCGGACACCGGAAAACGATAAAGGAAAATAGTAAAACAATAATGAAATGAAATTTAACACTATCAAGGAAGTCCCCCACTTCTATTGCGTAGAGCAATAAGTGGGGG